>CAYRXJ010000091.1:0-6056 GCA_964428235.1 uncultured Candidatus Bathyarchaeia archaeon
TTTTTGTCTATCTCTCCTCGTATGATATTCTCAAAGTATATCTCAAGAAAACAGAGGAGCTAGACCCAGACGAGCTATTGGTGTCCTGGGATAACTTTCACGCACGAATCATTGGTCTTCTTGGGGCCTGTCCACCCTATCTCTGCCGATTTCGACCTAGTCTCGGCCATGTTCCCGAAGTGAGAACTAGCTTTGGCTTGTTTGCGCTGGTGATTGATGTTAGCCCTTTGGATGATCTCGATCTCGCCCAGCGGATGGGTTTCTGGCGCAACGTATAGCGAATAGACCTCGCAGGTCCCTTCAAGCCTCACATTTTGGGGGCTGTGATCTGAAAGGTTACCCTAAGATTGGACCTTTGGAGACGCTAAGCGTATCCTCTCGTTCTCCTCACGGTTTCAGCAGAAAGTCGAACTGATCATGAATACTAACCTGATGCCGAGCTTTCAGGTCGCGGTTGACTACTGGTTCGACCAGGTCCTGCAAGGAATGGGCAGTCCGCTACGTTACTGGACCTAAGAATTTTTGGACAAGAATGGAATCAAGCGGAAGGACATACCTTCAAGATTCGAGGACGTCGTCAAGACTCTACTGTAAAGCTTGGGAACGAGCGCTCGCGTGATTGCTTATCGTACAGTTGTTATGCTCTACAAGGAATTCGGGCTGACACCAAACTTCGAGTACGACGATTCTCTCCCAGATCGGTTTGTCTATCTGCGCGACAGAGTTGTCTCGGACCGTCTCCGCCCGCGAACCCGAAGCATAATGTTCCCGACCTAGTCTCTAACATCCGGCAATAGAAAATATCTAGAATTTATCGGTGGCTAGCTATGCGGCCCTGTTGGCTGCGACATAGTACTGTTCTTTCGGGACCTCTTGAATCACGACTATAGTCTGGTCCCGCGGAGCTTTCGCAATCTTCTCCACGGCATCAGTAATTGCTTTCGCGAGATCATCCTTTTGCTGCTGTGTTCGGCCAGGATACATTAGGACCCTTACAATAGGCATGGATTCTCAACGTGATCTTCTTGTTCAAGAAACTTGCCTAGGTCGGAGAGAAACTACCAGTCGTACTTGGAGCGCAGATCCGATCGATGGTCCAAGACCGATTTCATGTTCGTGAGATAGTAGGCCCATCTCGAAGAACAGTCAGCATAGTGCTCGGGATCCTTGAAGCCTGAATGGCGGAGCTTGAGGAGCGTGCCTGTTCCTTTCCTGGCGACCTGGAAGGACGCTGTTGTCTTGGCCATCCTTCCGTCTCGTAGCTTGTCGAGCCATTCGAAGGAGACTGCCTTGTCCTTCTCGTACTTCTTGACCTTGCTGGTCATGTGGTATCCTCCGTACCAGTCGAACGAGAACATTCCACCATTCTCTTGTTCGAGTTTTGCCTTGGAGAGGAACCATCTTGTGAGGAGCCTGGGAACGGTTAGCGCTCGGAAGACTCGCTCGGGTCTGGCTTTGAAATAGTATTCCTGCTTTGCTACGAACGATTTTGGCAAGAATATGCCCGTTTTTCGCTTTCCTGATCGGACTATTTCCGGCAGGCTTATATTATTTCCAAGCCGATTATGGGGTACTCGCGTGGAGAGTCTCTATGGTGTCCATGTTGACCTAGTTCAAGAAAATAGGATAGGAAAAAAAATGTCTTCGATAAAAGTGATGGTGGCGTTCGGTCAGCAGACCTTTGACCTATTGGACAGCGAGGCCAAGGAACGAGGAGTCACAGTCCAAGAACTTCTCCGGGCCGTGATTATACCGGACTGGTTCAGATCCAACGGCGAACTCCTCACGAAGATCACAACGCCTGAAGTGAAACGCAGGATACAGCCTTTGACGAAGCCGGAGGCGAGCTTGGATCAGGGTTCCAAGTTCCATTCCAACCGGCTGTACTTGGTCTGATACAACTCGTCTGCTAGACCCAACTCGTCCTCTGTCAGATTCCCAGACCTGACCATAACGTTGTAACAATTCTCTATTCCCTGAACAATAGCATCCTGAACTTCTTCCGTGTATACGTCCCTGCCGAGTTCGTCCCTAATAGTTGTCACACGTTTCTGGACGCTTGCTACATGCTTGCTCTCGAGTTTTGCTTTTGGAACATTGAGAACTTTTCCGAGAATGGCAAGATCAGAATTGACTAGAATGCAGCCATGATGGAAGATGGCATTCCATCTGATGCTTCCGGCCGCGCCCGACACTTTCTTTCCCTCTATTTGTATGTCGTTGACCGGCTGGAACTCTGCTTTCACTCCGAGCTTCTGGAGGCCCGCGACGGTCCCCTCGGATAATTTCTGAAAGACTGTTTGTAGATTGTCGCTCGGGACGAGATTGTGTCCTTTCTGAAGCGAGATTGCATAGTTTAGATTGCCTGCGTCGTGATAGACTGCTCCACCGCCCGTGAACCGGCGCACGATGGTCGTGCCTGTTTCTTTGCACGCTTCCATGTTCACCTCGAGTTTCGCTGATTGGAAACAGCCGATAACTATAGTGTTGGAGTTGTGCCAGAAACGGACAGTATTAGGAGATTTTCCCGTGCCAACCATTCTGGGTATGGCCTCCTCGACCGCGAGATTCAAGAAGGGATTGTGGCGATATTCTAGATCAATGAGCCGCCAGGTCTCCAAGGATCTACTCGATCTCTCTAGCCGAAATAATTGCTTTCACGAAGTCTTCGCTTGTAACGCCTAGACCCTGAGACTGAGTCCCTCGAAAGAAACGATCAACAAGCAATCGCAGGTCTTTCTCTCGTAAGGGAGCGTCAACAAGCATCTTCTCCAGCTTCCCAAGACCCTCCTCGGGAACCAGAAAGAAGTCGCCCGTAATCCGGATCGACTGGATCACGCTCTCTTGTTCCGTCAACCGGACGCGAACCATCTTACCGCCCGGTCCTTTGTAGTCGGCAGATAGCGTCTTCCCCAGCTTTGTAGAGTTCAAAGGGCCTAGCCTTTGGGGTCCTAGGTATGCTTCCATTTGAAGAGTGTCTCGTCAAAGAAGTACTCGGTTTTGCCAGCGAGACCAAGCCCTCTGACAGCTCGCCATCGGTCCGAGCCTTTGTCGTACAACATCTCTATCCTGGTCAAGGGCTCGTCCATTCTGTCCGCACTGATCATCTGCCCAACAATTCCGGTTAAGTGTCCCAGCTGATCCAGCGCGGACCCGAGAGACTCGCCCGCGACATTCTCAATGGAGAAGACTGTCCGGATTTTCTTGTCCACAAATGCGACTGAGAAAGCCGCTCCGAGAGCTCCTCGGCGATAGCTGATCTGTCGGAAAAGATCCTTGAGCTCGCGCCAGTCCTCACGGATGATGTCTTGGAAGAAGCTTTGATCGTATGCGTGTTGGAAGGTGAGGTGGATTCTTGTTCCAAGGTCTTCGTTTGGATTTGAGGAGTAGACTGGCTGCCCTAGCTGAAAGTGCTTCTTGAGAAGTTGGTATACGGCCTCGTGCTCAAAGGGGGATAATTCACCCTCGACAAGAACCTCGGCGACTGGTTTGTCCACTTCCACTGGATGGATTCCGCTTGTCGCCATTTCTTTTTTCTTCCGTTTGACGGGTTAGGCATTAATCTGGTCCTGTTTTCTCGGATAAGAACATGGGCCTTCCTCTGCGTGGCTTGCGCGTCATAGATCTGACCCAGGATTTCGCGGGACCGTTCTGTACGATGATGCTCTCGGACCTCGGCGCGGATGTGTTGAAGATAGAGAAACCCGGTGTGGGTGATGAGACCCGCGCTTGGGGACCGCCATTCATCGACGGAGTAAGCTACTATTACCGGGCTCTAAATCGTGGGAAGAAAACCATCTTTCTAGACCTCAAGACAAGAGAAGAGCAAGAGAAGATCAGGGAGATGGTTGTTGACGCGGATATTTTCGTCGAGTCTTCCCATCCGGGTCAGATGCGGAAATTCGGACTGGACTATCCAAGATTACGACGAACAAACAAGGCCTTGGTGTATTGCTCGATTAGTAGTTTTGGCCAGACTGGTCCCTACAAGGACCGCGTTGCCTACGATGTTATCGCGTATGCGATGAGTGGTATTATGGCCTCGACTGGAGAGAAGGGGCGACCATCCTTGAGAATGAGTGTTCCGGTAGCAGATCTTGCAGCGGGACATTACGCGTCCACCGCCATCCTTGCAGCTCTATCTAGAAGATTGGTGACTGGTAGAGGAGACTATGTCGATATCGCACTCTTCGACTCGATCGTTTCGTGGCTGACCTATCAAGCAGAGTACTTCTTCGCAACTGGCAAAGAGCCGGAAAAGATGGGATCGGCGCATCCCAGTATTGTTCCATACCAAGTGTTCATGTGCAAAGATAGAGAGATCGTTCTAGCAATCGGGAACGACAGGCAGTGGGCCAGCTTTTGCAGGGCCGCGGGCCTCGAAAAAATGATCCCGGACGCGAAATTCTCTACGAACCCAGCGCGAGTAAAGAATCGTAAAGTCCTTGTGCCAATTCTTGAGAAAATATTCCGGCAGAGGACCGCTCGGCAGTGGGAGAGAATTCTGGTTGACTCGGGGGTTCCAGTCTCAGCCGTCTTTAGGATTCGAGATCTCGCTCAGGACAAGCATGTCATGAAAAGAAAGTTGATCGTGAAATCCTCGTCCGGACGATCATTGGCAACGCCGTTTAGGTTCGGTGGCTAGGTCTACATCCTAGATTTTGTATAGTCCCACGTCGAGAAGAAATGAGGTGTGACCTCGACCAGGACCTCTTTGCCGTTTCTTACAGCGTCGATCATTCCCTTCGCCATCTTGCTATTGATATCGCCCAGATACTTCCCGACGATCTTCTCCGAGACCGCGACCGCTTCTTTCTGATCTTTCATCATGCTAGCGGTTCCCTTTCCTTTTACACCCCTATTCGGCATCGCGTCCGTGTCCACTGAGAAGTAGACTATCTTGCTGTGGTTGATGTTGCGGACCTTGGTTGTTTCCTTGTCACTCATCAGATAGATCTTGCCGTTTGCATAGTAGTACCAGACAGGGTGGATGTTGGGCTCGTTCTTCATGTTGACAGTCGCTAGGCGCATCGGAGTCTTGCTGGCTGATAGAAAACTGTCAATCTCGGACCGGTCCATCTCCGGAACCATAGGCATCGCCTTTCGGATCCTTACTGTCGACAAGGTGTTGGCGAGGGGACTGGCTCTCTACTTCTTCTTTTGTCTCCCCGTTATTTCTGGACTGTTTGGAAGATTGACATTTTTGTTGTTCGACTGGAACGCAGTAGAAAAAGTCGGGTCTCCTTTTCTACTATGCCGCAATAACCAGTATGCGTCATGAGCGATCTGTCTTACCGGCTAGCGGAACTACGACCGGCCATTCGTCCGACGGCCGAGTCGGTGGCCTGGATAGCCAGCTTCGTGATCGCTAACGCGATAAGCCAGGAGCCAGTCTTCTTCGCGATTCTTCTGCTGGTCTTGGGCTCGGACCTTCTCGACACATCTGACAAAAGTAGGGGATTGTTCCGAGACTTTCTCGCCGGCGGAAGTACCGCGATTCTTTCCGTTGCTTTGGGAGATCAACTAGGTTTGGCAGTTGGAGCGATGGTTGCGGTTGCGGCGGTCGCGAGACTAGTGCAGAAATTCGCCTAGAAATCGCCTTTTTTTTAGTTTCAGGCTATTATTCTTTGCCGATCCTCCCTCTCAGGATAGGATAAGCATAAAACGGCAAACAGCTATCTGGAGTAGTCTAGAGATAACCAATGGGGAAAGTAATAGTCTCGTTATCGTCAGAGGCCGAACATCTTGTCAGACAGGAAGTTGGGAAGATCTATTACGGGAGAACAGGGGGCTTCAGCATATTCTTCGAACACCTGGTTCGGAATTATTTCGACGGACACAACGGCCACAAGAAGTCAGCGGTTCCGCATAAGGCTGCGAAATAAGACACACTCTCACGCATAAACAACCCCTGATTGAAAGTCGCGATCACCTAGGACAATCGATAGTTCTACTTTCTTATTGCTGGAAACGTCGAGGCGCCTCGAGTTTCTGCTTTGTTAAGTGTCGAGTAGTCAACCAAAGCGTTTTGAATCATTGAGTTAGCCTCGCCGGGC
>CAYRXJ010000092.1:0-5952 GCA_964428235.1 uncultured Candidatus Bathyarchaeia archaeon
GCAACGCCATCCAAGCTGACTATAACGCTAGATCAGCAAAACTCGCCCATTCTCCATGCCAGACAGCGAGAGACCAGAAAATACCGGGGGATTGCGCTCAAAAAACCTGAGCGACACAAACAAGCTCCCCCCAGAATCATTTCTAGGATGATAAGACTCGCCCGTTTTGCGCCCTGATCGCGATTCAGAGCCTGCCATTTCCAGAAACACGCTAAACCACGAAGAAGACACCCGTTAGACTCACGCTTTCAAGATCAAGAGACAAGCCAGAAACAAGCCAATACTCAGAAACCAAGCCTGGAAACACGCCCAGACAGAAAACAGGATCAGGAAAAAAATGGTTTAGGATGTGAGAAAAGCTCAGGTGACACAAACATGCCTTTCCCAGAATCAATGCACCAGGCAGTGAATCTTCTGGAAAATACCCGGCAATGAAACTTGTTTTCAATCCTCGTGCCGCGAACATATCGTTCCAGTGGAGGCGTAGAACCCTGTTCACTTGAGGGAGGCTATCTTCGCAGCGATAGCTTCGCCCATGTCGCTGGTCTTTGCTTTCCCACCAAGATCATATGTCATGACCTTTCCTTCCTTCAGAACCGCCGTAGTCGCCTTCTCAACCAAGCTTGCGGCCTTAGTCTCACCCAAATAGTCAAGCATCAAACGCGCCGCTTCTATCGTCGCAACAGGATTCACCTTGTTCTGCCCAGTATACTTTGGCGCAGACCCATGAACAGGCTCAAACATACCATAGTTATCGCCAATGTTCGCACCAGCCGCCACACCAAGACCACCAACCGTCGCAGCAGCCTCGTCCGAGAGAATATCACCATACAAGTTCATAGTCACAATCACATCAAAGCTTTCAGGACGCCTGATCAGCTGCATAGCAGCAGCGTCAATGTGCAGATCCTCCACCTCCACGCCAGGATACTCTTTGGCAACATCAAGACACGCCTGTTTGAAAATACCATCAGTAATCTTCAGAATGTTCGCCTTGTGCACAAAAGCCAACTTCTTCCTCCGCTTCATCGCAAGATCAAAAGAAAACCGTGCAATCCGCTCCGAAGCCTTTCGAGTAATGATCTTCATAGCAACACCAACGCCTAGCGTAACCTCGAACTCCTTCCCCGAATACAACCCCTCAGTATTCTCCCGGACAACAATCATGTCGATCCCTGGATTCAACGCCGTCACGTTCGGCAAAGTACGCGCGGGCCGAACATTAGCGTAGAGATTGAACAACGACCGCATCGTAACAGCGGCGCTCCGCGGCGTTCCAGGCTCCTCAGGCGTCGTCATAGGACCCTTCAAACAAGCCGCAGTCCCCTTCATCATCTCAACAGTCTTGTCCGGCAGATTCGTACCATACTTCTTGATCGCATCATATCCAGCATCACCCTTGAGATACTCAAGATGAACAACTCCGGTCTTCTGGACAGCATCCAAAACCGCGATAGTAGCATCCACAACTTCCGGACCAATACCATCACCGGGCAAAACCGCGATCTTGTGCAGCGTCGTTGTCATCTTTGAGTCTGAAACGGTTTTGCGAGATGAGAAGTTGAAAAAGGCTTTGTCGCAAATCTTCCGACAGAACTCTGCAAACTTACCACGTCGGGCCTGATATGCCTTAACTAGGACTAGAATCCGTCCTTTCTTCCAGATAATAATCAAGCTAATCGCGCGGTGACACTGATAACAACCGAGATCGAGAGAGGACTCGAAGGCGTCGTTATCGCAAAAAGCGCCATCACATTCATCGACGGACAACAAGGAATACTCCGTTACAGGGGGATTGACATCAACGAGCTCGCAGCGAAATCAAACTTTGAAGAGACAACCTACCTCTTATGGAACGGAACACTACCCAACAAGACCCAGCACAGAGCCTTCAAGAAGGAACTGATTGCTCACCGCCCACTTCCACCTGAGGTTCTCAAGCTCCTCAAGGGCTTCCCGAAAGGCGCCGTCCCGATGGAAGTCGCCAGGACTGCCGTCTCCTACATGGCGACTTTCCCCCGGAAAAAGAACGAAACATTCGACCAGTTCAACCGGCGCAAATCGCTACAGCTCACATCGACACTAGCGACAATAGTGGCAAGTTACCAACTGATCAGAAAAGGAAAGACATCTGTCAAACCGGACCCTCGCCAGGGACACGCTTTCAACTTCCTCTACGGCATGTGGGGAAAAAAGCCCGACGAAGTCTCAACGAGAGCATTTGACGCACTCTCGATTCTCTACGCTGACCACGAGATGAACGCCTCAACCTTCGCCGCTGTGGTCGCGACCTCTACACTTGCGGACCTTGGTGGAGCAGTCACCAGCGCAATAGCCACTCTCGCAGGACCGCTCCACGGGGGCTCCAATCAGAGAGTGATGGAAATGCTCGAGGAGATAGGATCTGTTGACAAGGTGAGCGAGTACATTGATCGAGAGCTCGGGGCCGGGCGAAGAATAATGGGATTTGGACACCGAATATACCGGACATACGATCCTAGGGCACGGATCTTGAAAGCCATCGCGCAAGATCTGGCTGCTCAGCGGGGAGAGAAGAAATGGCTCGAGATCGCCGAGGAAATTGAGAAGATGGTGATGGAGAAGAGAAAGCTCTGGCCGAACATCGAGTTCTACGCGGCAGTTGTTCTCGATTCGCTAGGGGTGCCGAAGGACATGATGCCGGCCGTTTTCGCATGCAACCGTATCTCCGGGTGGATCGCGCACATATACGAACAGTACGCTGACAACCGACTGATCAGGCCTTTGACCGAGTACGTTGGACCCGCTCAGGTCCCCTACGTTCCAATGGAACAAAGGCCTTAGACAGCTTCTACCTTCTTGCAGGAACCCATTTCTCGACTTTCCAATCCCACACTATGTGCTGGGTTGGATCGGCTGCCTCGACTCTCGGCCTCTTCTCGGTAATCGTGTCCATAATGAACGATGCTCCGCAGGACGGACACTCTGCGAGCAGCCTCATCTCAGAGAGCTGGGTCAGCTGAAACTCTCGCTTGTCACACTTTACACAGGTGAACATGTTCTCGCTTCGAAGGCGCCGCGAAGCTATCTTATCAGTTTGCTTTTGAGAATAGCATTATCTTGCCTATGGGATCGAGACCGGTAAAAGCGCCTTTCGCTGGTCTTCTCTTCGCGGAAGCGGGCTGAACGGCTGTGATGACTCGGGAAGAGCCGGCGTTATTTTCTGAAGGGCCGATAATTCCTGCTTGTTGAACCGAATCAGGGCTTTTGTTAGAGCTCGAGCAAGTTCGATATTGGTTACGAGTGGGATTCCGAACTCGGCTGCTTTTCGTCTTATGAGGTATTCGTCTCTCAAGATCTTGGGGGTTGAAGAATCTCCTTCATGACTAGGTATGTTTATCGCTAGACGAATCTCTCTGTTCTTGAGATAGTCCATGATGTTCGGTTTCTTCTTTTCGCTAACCTTGTAGAGAATGTTGCACTCGATTCCATTTCTAGAAAATTCTTCGGCCGTGTGCTGTGTCGCGAATATCTTGTATCCTGAGTCCGCTAACATTCTAGCATATGGCATGATTCCCTTTCTGGTTTCGCCCATCGAGATCAGAATCGCGTCACCCTTCTTTGGAATGTGGAAGTTACTGGCGATCAAAGCGTTGATGAAGGCTTCCTCGAAAGAATCTCCAAAACAGGCCACCTCTCCAGTCGAGACCATCTCCACTCCTGTAACCGGGTCGGCTTTGTCGAGTCTGGTGAAGGAAAATTGCGGAGCCTTTACTCCAATCCTGCGGTGCACTCCCTCACCTGGCCGAATAGTTCCATTGGTTATCGCCTCTGCCGCAAGATCCATGAGGTCCGTCCCGATTGTCTTTGAAACGAAAGGCATACTCCGCGAAGCCCTTAGGTTGCATTCGATAACGAGCACTTGGCCATCCTTCACGAGGAATTGGATGTTAAATGGGCCGCGAATTTTCAAGGCCCTTGCAATCTTCTCAGAGCAGGAGAGCACCTTGCTCCTTACAGGGGCAGATATTGAAAGCGTCGGAATGCTCATTGTCGCGTCACCAGAGTGCACACCCGCATTCTCAACGTGCTCCATGACAGCGCCGATGAAGACATTTGACCCATCACATACGCCGTCCACCTCTACTTCTCTCGCACCGGTTAGGAACTTGGAGATGACAACCGGGGTCTTCTTCGAAACCCGTGCGGCTTCACGAATGTATCCCGTAAGCTGGCGTTCGTTGAAGGCCACATTCATTGCGGAGCCTGAGAGAACATATGATGGGCGGATCAGGACAGGATAGCCGATCTCTTTGGAGAAGCGTTTGGCCTCTTCCAAGGAGGTAAGCTTGTTCCACTCTGGCTGTTCTATGCTCAACTTGTCGAGGAGCAGGCTGAACCTCGATCTGTCTTCGGCAGAGTCGATGCTGTCTGGTGTTGTGCCAAGTATGGTCGTGTGTTCGGCGAGTCCTTTGACGAGATTATTGGCTGTCTGTCCGCCAACGCTGACGACAACCCCAAGCGGAATCTCTTTGTCCAGGATATCCAGGACACGCTCAAGACTCAGTTCTTCGAAGTAGAGCTTGTCGAGAATGTCGAAGTCCGTGGATACGGTCTCGGGATTGCAGTTCACCATGATGACCTCTGAGACTCTCTTCTTCAAAGCAGAGGCCATATTCACGCAGCACCAGTCGAATTCGACACTTGAGCCGATTCGGTAGCATCCTGACCCAAGCACTACTACTCTGTTGCCTTCAGAGTAAGGGAAGTCGTCTTCTTCCCCGCCATATGTTAGGTAGAGGTAATTGGTCTTTGCAGGCCATTCTGCCGCAAGAGTATCGATCTGTTTAGTGACCGGAGTTATCTGGTGAGATTTTCGGAATACGCGTAATTGGGACTCGGTGGTGCCGAGAATCTTGGCAAGTTTCTTGTCGGAGAATCCAAGTTTCTTAGCGCCTCTAACTGACTCCACAGTCAACCCTTTCTCGGCGAGAGCTCTTTCGGTGTTGATTATGTTGTTGATCTTGTCCAAGAACCAGAGATCTATCCCTGTGAGCTTTGTAATCTCGTCTGGCTCAATTCCCAGACGCAGGGCCTTCGCGACGTAGAAAATTCTCTCGTCTGTGGGTTCTCGGAGTTCTTTTCGTATTCTGTTAGGACTGTGCCCTGTGATTCCGTTGTCGGTTAGTTCTCTTCCAATGTCCAGCATCCGAATCGCCTTTTGCAGAGCTTCTTCGAAGCATCTTCCGATCGCCATGACCTCGCCCACAGATTTCATCTGGGTCCCGATCCCCTTGCTGACTCTGCGGAACTTCTGGAAGTCCCACCTTGGCGCCTTCACTACGACATAGTCCATGGCTGGCTCGAAGCAGGCTGATGTTACGCCTGTAATCTTGTTGGATAGTTCTGGAAGGTTGTAGCCGATGGAGAGTTTTGCGGCGATATAGGCTATCGGGTAACCTGTGGCCTTTGAAGCTAGGGCTGAGCTTCTTGAGAGCCTAGAGTTCACTTCGATGACTCTGTACTCCTCGCTCTTCGGGTTTAGGGCGAACTGGATGTTGCATTCTCCGATTATGCCGAGTGTTCGAATTACTTTCTGCGCGGTTTCTCTGAGAAAATTGTACTCTCGGCTAGTCAGGGTTTGTGATGGAGCGACGACGATGCTATCACCAGTATGGATGCCCATTGGATCCAGGTTTTCCATATTGCAGATGATGATACAGTTGTCATCTTGATCCCTCATCACTTCGTATTCTACTTCTTTCCATTTCTCGAGGTACTCTTCGATGAGGACCTGTTTGATTCGACTGTACGCCAGTCCGCGCAAAGCTATCTCCACTAATGTTTTCTCGTCGTAGGCGACACCTGAGCCCTGCCCTCCGAGGGTGTACGCGACTCTGACCATTACTGGGAACCCGATTTCGCGACCGGCTTCTAGGGCTGAAGCGAGGTCGATGGCCTTTTGGCTCTTGG
>CAYRXJ010000093.1:0-2257 GCA_964428235.1 uncultured Candidatus Bathyarchaeia archaeon
CTGATCAGACCCGTGGTAGAAGCCTTGGCAAGTCCTCCTATGAAAATCAAGATCCCAGACAACAGCGAAATCGCGTAGGCGGGAGCACGGTCTTGCGCTGACATCTTCAGGTATCTACGGAGGCAAATCTCGGATAGCGGAGAAATAAGCGTTGCCTGAGTCTGAAGTTAGGCTGTGACTCTGGTTCTTGTCCGGGCTCTTTTCGAAGCTTCGCGCCCTGCTCGGGACCGTCCTCGCGTCTCCTCTGCCTCTTCGCCCTTCCTCATCCAATCCGGCACGATAACGGCCCTGATCAGTTCTTGCATAGTTATGCCTCTATCTTTGGCTATTTTGCGAAGCTCAGCGTAGACTTGCGGATCTAGTGACTGCATGAATTTTGTCGCCATTTTCTTCTACGCTTCTTTGGGTATACCTACCGCATCCGTAGGATATAATTGCACGCTTTTCTATGCATCAATATGTTCGGAGAGCTTGAAATTCTGATCAGAATATAGCCCGTTATTGCTTAGCGACTGGCGTTAGCTCGAGGAGTGATCGTAGAGGGACACCTTCGATGTTATCTTTGCCACTCTTGTTGGCTAGAACCACGACCCCCACCGGTTTCGCCTTGACACTCGTTAGGGTTTCGATTGCTGCCCTAATCGTTTCCCCCATTCGGAGAATCGTATCGACGATCAAGACCTTCTTGCCCTCGACGCGGGAAAAGCTCGGGTTCACAGCGCCAGCAACTTTCTTCTCACCCAATCTTTGGGGTCTGACCGAGGCGATAGGCTTGTTCAAGGATCTAGCAACGATTAATCCAAGCGCCATTCCTCCACTCTCTATTCCAGCGACCACGTCAGGTTCCTCCATCAAGCCGGCGCCCACAGCATCACGAACAATGTCTGCCATTGCCCTTCCCACGAGGGTAAGGCGGCGGACGCTTGATCCGATAGGGTTCCAGTTGACATAGATGTCAGAAGCATCCTTCGATTTCGCACCATCCTTCCCGTGCAGGAGGAGCCAAACAACCGTATCCGCTTGTACCTTTAGCTCGTCCGCTATTTCGTAAGTTGACATTCCGCGCTCTTTCAGCTCTCGCGCGCTTTTCGAGAGCTCTTCCAGCGACCTCACTTGTGACAGACCAGATTCCCTTGGTTTCTCCAGCCTTGTTATAACTTGCTAGATATGCCTGCAAAGGAAGCAACAAACCGAAGATTCTAATCTCGTTGCTGAACGAAATTGCGAGGTCCTAGGTTAGCGCCACTATGACCTCGCAGCGGATCCCTACATTGGAAGAAATAGTTGCAGCTGCAAAGCGTATCGAAGGCGTAGCGAGCCGAACTCCCCTTCTGGAGTCGCCATTACTCTCCAAGAAATTCGGTCGAAAAATCTTCCTGAAACTGGAATGTTTTCAGCCAATACGCGTATTCAAAATCCGAGGAGCATACAATAAGATCTCACAGATATCCTCCAAGCATATCGTCGCCGTGTCCTCAGGTAATCACGGGATGGCCGTAGCCTACGCTTCAAGACTTCTCGGTAAGAAGGCAACGATCATTCTGCCGGAGACTGCGGTTCAGGAAAAGGTCAACGCGATTGTCGAATATGGCGGTGAAGTGATCAAGTTTGGGAAGTTCACGACTGATCGCGATGCAAAAGCTCGCGAGGTTATCAAAGAGACAGGTGCAACGCTAGTCCATCCATTCAACGATCCTGACGTTATTGCAGGACAGGGAACCTGCGGGCTAGAGATTACTCAACAGCTAGACGATTTTGATTCCGTAGTCGTGCCCGTCGGGGGAGGAGGTCTAATCAGTGGAATATCAACTGCGATCAAATCACTAAAGCCCCATGCCAAAGTCTACGGGGTTGAACCGCAGGGTGCTCCTAAGCTTACAGAAGCGCTCAAAGCCGGAAAGATCGTAAGCCTTGACTCTCCGAGCTCGGTGGCCGACGGGCTCATTCCTGCTGCGGTAGGTGACTTGACCCTGAGTATTTGTCAGAAGAACGTTGACGGGGTATTCATAGTGTCCGATTACGAAATTCTCTCCGCCTTGGCTGTCATGGTTCGGGAAGCTCGCGTATTTCCAGAGCCTTCGGGCGCTGCGCCTGTAGCAGTCCTGTTAGCAAACCGGGACGTAGATAAGCTAGGACAGAAAGTTGTACTCGTCATCTCGGGGGGAAACATCTCGCTGAATCTTCTCGCCAAGACAATCTCCGGATAAGGGCTGCGGCTAAGACCTGATGGCTTTGCGAAGGAGCACTTCGCCGGGAA
>CAYRXJ010000093.1:2267-5947 GCA_964428235.1 uncultured Candidatus Bathyarchaeia archaeon
TCTTTCGGGCTTCATTGAAGGTAGTCATTGGGAACCCGGCCGATGCAAAGAGTGCATCAGAAGGTTCGTTGCCTTCCTCCACACTCGCGAACACTTCTTTCAGTCCAGAACTCTCGAAGCGCTTGAACGCGTCTTCCAGAAGCAGTTTTGCTACTCCTTTTCGCCTGTAGTCTCTTGAGACTGCGATATAGTATACATAGCCAACTGTCTTTTCAAGTGTTTTCAGCATCACAAGACCAATAGGCTTTCCGGACAACTCTGCGGATCGCACAACTTCGATTTCTCGAAGCGTTCTCTTTGAATGCCTAAGATACCATCCTTCAAAACTCTCATCTAAGATCCATCTTAGCCTCGGCCTCTCTTCCATCGAGACATCGACGATCTCAACTCCTTCCAGGCCCCATCACAGTCCAAACAATTTCTCCGCGTTACCCCACAATATCTTCTCCTTGTCGTGCTCCTCGACTTGCAACTTCTTTACCAGGGAAAGCGCATCCGAGGGTCTCGTGACCGGATAATCAGATCCAAATAGAATCTTGTTAGCTCCTCCTGCGTAATAGATGGCCTCGCTTATCCTCTTGGCAACCCAATTCTCGTACTGCTCTGCGTACTCGCCGCCGGTTGTCAGCCCAGACATGTCGGCGTAGACTGTTGGGTGTTTGTAAATTAGTTCGGCAGCGTCTTCAAACCACGGATTCCCAAAGTGGCAAAGTACGATGAGGAGGTTATCCCTCTTATTCGCGACCTTATCGAGTGTTAAGGGGTGAGCACGAGATAGATCACCTGTTCTCGTCGCAGTGTCTCCCGTGTGAAACAAAATTGGAATTCTATGCGATTCCGCAAAATCGTAAAGTCGGTTGAACACAGGGTCGTCGGCGAAGGCCTCGATGTAGCCCAACCGGACCTTGAAAGCCTTCACCTGTCCAACCTTTTCCTCGGCAGCTTTGATCGCAGCGTTCACATGTTTGGTTGTCGGTTCGACTGTTACGACGGGCTTCAGCAGACCACCACTTCTCTCGCACAATTTTATCACGTCACGGTTTGGAAGAGGGCTTCCGTCCGAGAGAGGTGGGGACATGAGCAGTCCTTGGTGGATACCCAGCTGTCTCATGATTTCTGTCAGTTCTTCGAGATTGTAGCGCAATCCATTCATGTGAGCGAACCGTATGAGCAGATCTTGAGGATGTTCGGACAAATGAGTATGAACATCAATTGTCTTTCCTGAGATTCCTGCCGACATTGCTCCCCTGATTCCGGTTTTCGCGGTTCTTCCTGTTATCTAACAGGCGATTAAAGGATGTAATACTAGTCTGCCCAGATTCTCGGCGCAACCTGAGAGAATAGCGAAGTTTTCGGGCGGCAATCGGACCGGATTAGTAGGATATCATTGGGCGACGGCCATGCGGGAAAGAATGTTCTGGACCTCTGTTGACATTCCACTGACTTTGCCTTCATTGACGGTTAGGATTAGGTTACAGTCTCTGAGAGTGCTCGCTCGGTGAGCGATCATTACCACCGTTCTGTTGTGCATGAGATCGCGAATCGTATCGAGAATCGCGGCTTCGGTATGGACATCCAGCGAACTAGTAGGCTCATCGAGGACCAAAATCGGCGCGTTCCTAAGGAAGGCGCGCGCGAGGGAAATGCGTTGCCGCTCTCCCCCAGAAAGTTTCATGCCCCGCTCACCGACAAGTGTGTTGTATCCTTGAGGTAGGCTCGCGATAAAATCGTGAGCGCTTGCCGCCTTTGCCGCGGTGATGATCTCTTCCAAGCTTGCAGTTGGCCGTGCAAAGCCAATGTTCTCAGCCACTGTTGTTGAGAAAAGTACCGTTTCCTGGTGGACTACGGCAAATTGGCTTCGAAGGTCTGCGACTTTGTAGTCTCTAAGGTCAACGTCGTCGAGAGTGATTGTTCCGTTTGTCGGATCGAAGAGCCTAAGCAAGAGGCTCGATATTGTCGTCTTGCCAGACCCAGTGGGACCTATCACTCCGAGGCGATTGCCAGTCTGCACTTCGAAGGAGACATGATGAAGAACTTCTCTGTCCTTGGCATATTCAAAGGACACATTCGAAAAAACAATCTTGCCTTCGGCCCGAGCAATGGGAAGCGCGTTTGGTTTCTCAGGGACGTCAGGTTTCTCATCTAAGACAGCATTGTATCGTTCAATTCCAGTCAAGGACATTTGAACGTCGAGAAGGGATTGGCCTACGTTCTTGAGAGGGGCGTACAGCTGGGTCACGTAGAAGTTTACGACCAACAGGTTTCCTAACGTGAGACGTCCCAATTGGACGTCACCGATCCCGATGTAAAGAACAGACGCCAGGCCTGCCGTTGTAACGATTCCGACGAGTAAGCCGTAGACTGCGCCATCGATCTGGACTTTGAGTTGTGCGGAGAGACTCTCACTGTAATGGGAGACCAGCTGTTCACTTCTCCGATCCTCTTGGCCATAAGACTTCACAACTCTAGACGCCCCAAGGGTCTCTTGGGCCACAGCCATAGCCGCGCTCTCTGAAGTTCTGTATTTTCGCCACCCGGCTCGGATTCTCGGACGAAATACTATGGTCAGGAGAAACATCAGGGGAGAGACGAGCAATGCGATGGCCGCGAGTTTCCAGTCAAGGAATACCATCACTAGGATCATCGTCACAAGTGTCAGGATCGAAGTTGCGAGCGGAATCAGAGTATCTACACCAAAGGATCTCAACATTGGCGCGTCGTTCAACGTTCTGTACGCCGAGTCGGCCGCACCCATAGTGTCGTGGTAGGTTATCGAGAGTCTCTGCATTTGTCTAAAGAGTCGGGATCGGATGTCGAGAGTCATCCGGTTTCCGACCGCGTTGCTGTACCAGACGTTCACGAGGTTTTGAAGATAGATTAGCACCGCAGTCCCGAGAAGAAGTCCGATTGCAAGTGACAACACGAAACTATTTGAAACTGAAGTGCCGGTCAGGATCCTAAGGTATCCCGGGATTGGCGAAGTCCCGGAAAAGCTGTCCACGAGGATCTTTAGAGGTACTGGTGTGAGAAGCGTTATTGGAATTGCAGATAGAGAAATGACTAGCGTAAGAACAAGCGGCCAAAAATAGGGTCGAAGATCTTCGAGGGCTCGTCTGATCATTTCAGGACCGTAACACCAACACTTGCGCGAAGAGGAACGAATAAAGTCTCGGAAGTCGGTGCTCTGAATTGCCTTGGCTCGCTCACGTGCGCGTCAGTAGTCTTGCCTATCGCTAAACAAGTACTCATTCTTATCCACAATGTTCTTTGGTGTTTGGCCTCTGAGGTATCTTATCGTGTTCTCTACGGCGAGCTTGACGGGCTGGCCGGTTGCAAGTCCTGACGGACCTGATACGTGGGGAGTCCCAACAAAGTTCGGCAAGTCGAAGAAAGGATAGGAGGTCTTGAGGGACTCTCTCCCCCCTTGGTACCACCAGACATCAGTTGCGTAGCGGAATTCAGGGTTCGTCCTTAGATACTCGTACATGGCGGCTTCGTCAACGAGTTCGCCCCGTGCGATGTTCACGAGTATCGCGTCCTTCTTCACTAACGCAAGCTTGCTCTGGTCGATAATCTTCGTCCTCGATTTCGTCAATGGCAACGATAGAATAATGGCGTCGCTCCCGGCCAAAACTTCCGAGCGACCTTCTTCCCCACCACACGATCTCACGTTTCTCTCT
>CAYRXJ010000094.1:0-5911 GCA_964428235.1 uncultured Candidatus Bathyarchaeia archaeon
CAAGGACATCCCATCGATAATCGGCGTGGACTTGAAGACTCACGGGCCCTTTCTAAAGGAAGACATAGCCATTCTTCCCTTTGAGAACGCTGAAAGCCTGATTCGACAAGGCACCGCGATCGAGATCAGACCGACCCAGCAAGATAATGGATAAAAGGACGGCCCAGCCCCCAACCCACCCCTCTCCCAGTGAGACCCTAGTGAAGTATCCCAAGGAAGTCAACACATACTGTCCTAAGTGCAAACACCACACTGCACACGCCGTCGCGGTCTACAAGGCAGGCAAACAACGCACCCTATCGTGGGGAGCAAGGAGACAAGAGAGGAGGAAACACGGATACGGCGGTCAGAAATTTCCCGAGTTGAAACGCACCGCCAAGACAACGAAGAAAGCCCTTCTCAAGCTCAAGTGCAGAACCTGCAATTACACGATAGAAAGACTCGGGATACGACTTAGAAAACTCGAGGTTGGGCAATAAGACATTGAGATGGGAACTGATTCCAAAACCTAGAAGCGTATTCCTCAAGGTAAAATGCCCTAAGTGCGCGAACGAGCAAGTAATTTTCGAGAGAACAAGCAACTTCGTAAAGTGCACCGTTTGCGACGAACTATTGGCTCAGCCAACCGGTGGAAAGGCAGAGATTAGAGGAGAAATATTACAGCCTCTTGCCTAAGAGAGAGGGTAAGGGGTAGAGCTTGAGTAGCCAGGCCGCACAATCACTGATGCCTGAAGTCGGCGACTTGGTCGTTGCGACCGTCACAAGAGTCGAGGACTACGGTGCGTACGTGAAACTCGACGAGTTTAGTGGCATAGAGGGTCTTGTTCACATTTCTGAGATCTCGACTACGTGGGTCCGAAATATCAGAGAACACGCTCGCCAAGGTCAGAAACTGGTTCTGAAAGTTCTTCGAGTTAGCTCGCAGAGGAACCAGATCGATCTTTCGCTGAGAAGGGTTACTGGAAGAGAGAAATCGGAGAAGATGCTTGAATGGAAGAAGGAGCGAAAGGCGGAAGCGATCCTAACCAGTGCGGCGGACAAGCTGAAGAAACCCGCAGACGATGCAGAAAGTATCAAGAAGATTCTTCTGGACAAGTTCGGGGGACTTTACTCTCCTCTCGAAGAGGCTCTGGATGAAGGTCCCGAGGTATTGGAGAACAAGGGGATTTCAACAGAATGGGCCCAAGCCATAACGGAGGTTACCAAGAGCAAGATAAAGCTCGAACGGTCAAAGGTTCGAGGTACCGTTGCGATAACCTGTCATAAGCCGGGAGGCGTAGACATGATCAGACAGGCCTTGACTAGTGCAAAGAAGATCCGCAAACCTCGTGGAAGCGAAGTCAAGATCTACTCGATCGGTGCTCCAAAGTATCGGATTGAAGTTGAAGCCCCAAGCTTCGAGGCAGCGGAAAAAACCCTCAGCCTCGCCATCGAAGAAGCTCTCGTGACAATTAAGAAGGCAGGCGGTGAGGGAAGGAAGCTTGGATGAAGTGGCTAATGAGAAGATGTCCCAATTGCTCAAAATACACTCTCAAAGAAATGTGTCCTCTTTGTGGGACACCAACTAGGAGTCCTCATCCTCCAAAATTCTCCCCGGACGACAAGTACGCCCGGCAGCGTATGGAAGGGTCCGCGTAATCACCGGACTGGCAAAAGATCTTCACATGAAATACAATGGTTGAGGCATAGTAACCGCAACGTCCAAGAGCTGGGCGGGATCTCCCTGCCAACGGGCTCGCACGAGGATGTACTGTTTCCCCGTGGGCAAGTTTGTCCATGTATAGCTGTAATGGCCGGCAGTAGCGTTGACATCTACTATTGGGCTCCAGTTCTTACCACCATCAATCGAATCTTCTAGAATGACGGGGATCTTGTTGGTTGTAGTGTCTACTGGCCTGCCGGCTGAAGTAGTCAGTGTTCCCGTTATTGTCGTGTTATCTCCTGTGGGCTTGACTATTGGCCGTGAAAGTTGAGCAGTCATGGTCGGTAAATCAGGATATTTCACGGAGTACACGAGCACGTATGCCGAAGAGGACGCGAAATCTTGAACGAAATAGTGGGGGGCAACAGGCCCAGTGTCGTTACCGTCGTTGGGCCTTCCGGTCGGGTAGCTACTTCGCATCAACAGTCCAAGGACAGTATTACTGGTCGGCAATTGCACCTGCTGGTAGTTGTCGGTAATCCTTTCATCAGTTGTTTTGTTTCCAATATTCACTATTCTATGGTACTCAGACGCGCCAGTTGAAGGGTTCGTTGTTATCTGTCGATACCTAATCGAGGCAACTCCAAGGGGAGTGTTGAGCTTTGTGTTGTTGCCGATTCGGACCATCCAGTACCATTTGCTGTCATCTCCGTATCCACAGAAGGGGGGTCCGCCAGAGCCGCAAAGTCCACGGTTGTTGTAACTGACAAAGATCACTACGTGAGTGATTCTTTCTTGGCGCATTAGTTGCACGGCCATTGACTCGTTTAACATGAAGCCGTCCGCGATATCCTGTATTGCCGTCGTGTTTCCTGTGCCGTTATCGGATAGTGTGTTTAGTCCGGTGTTCACTGTTATCCAGTAGCCGTAGTCCCACCAGGTGAACACGACGCTGGAATGAGGCAGATTGTTGTTCATCCAGCTAAGAGCTTCAAGCCAGTCAGGAACGGCCGCTCGGACCGGGAGGCTCGCCGAAGCGATCGTTGTAGGGGTGTAGGCAGATTGGACCGCGTTGATGAACGTTGGAATCACGAGGACGAGGATGATCAGTAGGATGCCTAAACTGAACTCCCTGCTCACTCTGCTGGTGAACCGGAGTTTTCGACGAGGAAAGATCACAGCCTGTTGAATAATATCCATCGCAGGCTTGCCCAGTTCAACTACGGTGATTGCCGCCAGGGTCGCCATGACCGGGGCAAGCAACAAAGTCAAGCGGACTAGACTGGCTGCAAAATAGAACGCTGTGACTCCGAAGATAATCAGCAAAACATCTCCTTCTCGGAGTCGTTGGAATGCAAAGAAGAATCCGAAGACGGCTAGAATTATGAGACTTCCCAGCTCGAGATACAGGCTGGCCCACGTTGAAGGCCGATTCTCAGCGACCGACGCAACCAGTGGTATATTGCTTCTAACAAACGGGTCCACTGTGGCAAGGAACTTTCCGGTCAGCAACGAGCCTGAAACAGTGTTAGTAAGGATGAGGGCTGCGACGATTCCGACGGCAGACACGATCGTAACACCAAGAACGCTCAACCGTCCTCGAGTTGACGGCGCTAGTCTTGCAAGCTCCATCACAATGAGAAAGCCCATGACTCCTAGCAAGGCTATTGTGCTGCTCTCCAAGAGGTATGTGTGACCCAAGTACGGGATCTCAGTCCCGATGTACAGCATGAATCCCACAGTCATCCCATAAGCGAGGAAGAGACGCGGGGTATAGCGTCGCAAGACTACTAGCGCCAAAGCGAAAAGGCCCAGAACCTCTGCAGCATAGCGGAAGCTTCCCCACGAGAATGACATGTAGATAAGACTCAGACTCGACAACATGCTGTAGATGATGGTGCTTTTCAGGCTCTTTCCTGGATTAACGGCTCGCATGAAAAACAGAAATGTCAAGATCATCGTGGGCACTCCGACTCCCTCGTTCCTGAAGAATCCCAGTTCCGTTCTGCTGATCAGGCTTGAGCTAAACGCGGCGAACAGAGCAGCGAATAATCCCGCACTCTTGCCCCAGAGATCCTTGGCGAAGAAGTAAGTAGCAAGAACTGCAAAGGCTCCCAGAAGCACTGGGCTGTAGACCGCTGCGTCATAGAGGCTGATATTTACGCCAATAGCCTGAAAGAACTGATAGATCAGCACTCCTGTAAAACTTGTTCCGGGATAACTGGTTGTAACTGGTGCGCGTCCAAAGGGAAACCACTCGTTTGGATTTACATAGCTAAACCAAGCTTGCCATCCGTTGGCAGTAATCTGACGCATATCGTTGAAGTTGAAGTACGGATCGAACTCGGAAATGAAAGGGCCCCAGCGAAGGGGGAGCAGGCGGACAATAGTCGCGAGTACGAGCGTGAGGGACAGGATCGAATAGTGGAGAAATGTCGCTCGGGAGATTAGCCCAAGGTTCTTTCTTATTGCGCGGAAGCGCGATGCTATGCTTTCCCGTGATAGGCCAGCTCGGAACTCGCCGAGAAAACCTTCAGGTTCAACTTCCACTTGGTCCAGCACTCCTGTCGATAGTGTGTGTTGATTGCGAAGGGGATCGTCTCGATTCTGCCGTTAATATTCTTGTGGTTGATGCGGCATCATCATTCGCTTTTGAACCAATCTAGCAGACATGCCGTGAGACCCTAGCCGCCTTAACCATCCATCATTGATGCTTTGGAGAAAATGTCCCCTTGTGACAAGTCTGGCTTGGTTGACGTCTTTGGCTTCTTAGATCTGCTTCTGAGAAGAGCATAACCGAGTACGAATGCCCAAAGTACTCCAAGACCAGTTACCACAATCGTATCCAAATCTGGTAGGAAGTAAAGGTGGTTGAAGACAATTACCCATAGCGTTCCGAGAAGACCGAAGTAGATGTAATTGTGTTGATGTCCAATCGCCCTTTCGGTGTACCTCCAAACTTGGATGGGAAGCCCAAAGGGCAGCTTAGCTAATGGGGCGAGCAATAAGAAGATCCAACTGACAGGTGCCAAAATGATCAACCAGTTAATGCTCGTGTTCCAGGGTGCTCTGATCAATTGAAAGGTCCCTATCAGAAGATAAGCAAAGAAGATCGTGGGCCCTAAGTACTGGCTTGAGAACCAAAGAAAGATACCGTCGATCAGACTTAATGTGGCGATCCAAAGTCGCCCGTTGTACTTTGTCGCCCTGACGATCGGGACGTTGATCGCGTACCATATCAGCCCGTAGGGAACATAGGAGAAGTCAGGAGCATACCTTGTGATCTTACGAAGGTTAGTGAGACCAGGGAGAATGTAGAAGATTATGTCCTTATGCACTGGCTGTGTTAGGATCCATAGAAGTCGAAGAACTGTAACCGTAAGTGTCGCGACTATTATCTCGAGCGTCATTCGTTTCATTCATTCTTGAGGTTCAGTGAGAATTTGCCTAATTGCAGGTCAGTCGTTTCTACAACTGGTTAAAGCGTTTCTTAGTTTCCAAGAATTGAGTATCCTTTTGCTTCAGATAATTCCTTATCTTTTGTAAGGATTCTGGGCTATGCGTTTCAACAACAATCTAGTTTCTCTAGTGAGGTTCCTGTGCGTTCTGAAGAACAGAAAACCCTTCCCTTCAGTGTTCAATTAATACGAACGACGGTTATACACTATCTGAGCGAATAAACGCCCAGCTCCTTTTGCGTTGGGTTAGCACGGTCGAGCTGGCGGCTTACAACGGAAGCGATGTTCGAACCGGGTTAGGTTTATCGGTTGGGTACACGAGATTAGTGCTCCGAGAGAAGCACATGGCGTGATGGACATCCAGATTATCCATAACCATTCTGGTCTGGCATCCTATTCTGGAGGAGGACAAAGCAGGCTCAAACTTAGATTACTGAAGGTGCGAGAGGTTATTCGCAGATGTTAGTGAAGGTCAAGACGGTTGTGGTGAAGTTTCAACCTCCGGAAACCTACGGAGGTTTCGTCTCCAAGATAACTGATCCAGTTCTTAACGAGTTTACCCATTTTCTTGTCCTTGATAGTGATACTGTTTGCGATTTTTCTCCAGACGCTATCGCAGAACATTTCGGGTCCGCTGATGTTGTAGGATTCGATGTGATATCCTCATCGAGGATTTTCCGGACTTGGGAACGAATGACGTATTGGCTGAAGCTGGCTCCACGTGTGAGAGGATGTTCCATGCTTGTATCCTCAGATTTTCTTCGGCGTATTTGAGGATATCCAAAAGGAACATTGGTGGATTCGTAATTCT
>CAYRXJ010000095.1:0-1922 GCA_964428235.1 uncultured Candidatus Bathyarchaeia archaeon
AATCTTGAGCGACACAAGAGCCCCCTTCCAGGACTCTCTTGATCCCCCGGAAGACTCGCCCGTTTTGCGTCCTGTTCCCGGATCCAGGCATCTACTTTCTAAGGACACCTTATTCCACGAAGAAAATACCGCTAAACGCTCGGATCAAAAACCAGCTGACAAGCTGGAAACAAACGATTCTCAAAGAAACAAGCCCGAAAGCAACCCCAGACAGAAATGGTCTAACAGAAAAATTCGTATAGAATATCATTTTTCACTTGTGATGCAAAGCGGGTTTACGGAACATAGATAAGAAGGATTGTAAGAGGAGCCCAAGAAAGCGGGGAAGTTCCAACTTTTTCCCAAGGCCCCTTGGTTAGAAGGGCCCTGTTTCTGCCAGATCGGCTCGGTTGAGTAGAGCGTTTCTAGTTGCTGCTTGCAGCGTGCTTCGCGGAGGCAGTCGACCCTTCTAGCGCGTGAACAAGGTTCACGACGACCTTCAAGGTCGGTATCAGCGCTATCAAGAGGAATATCAACGGATACGCCCACTGCGCGCTGGTAAAGTACTGGCTTGCAATACCGCTGCTGACATTGTAGAGAATCACGATAGCAATGATCTGGAAGATGTACGCTAGCAACGGAACCCACGTCTGGTAGTTCTTGTACGCGTCCGAGACCGCCTTCGACAGCTGAATCCCGAACTTGAACACAATGAACGCAACGACAAGCCCAATGCAGAAGACAGCGATGCTAGCGATGCTGATCGAGCTACCAGAGATGTTGTTGCTGATCCCTGGAAAGCCCAAGACGACAGCCTCGATAATCACCAGTACAATGACGCCCGCGATCAAACGGATGAACGCTGGCATAACTGGAGTGAATGCGCCCCACGTGCTGTTCGAGCCGCTTTGCGAATTAGTATTCGTCATTTTTTCTATTACACTAAGCGAGCCTACCCGAGGCCATATGATATTGCCCTGTTGAAACCTAACTCGGACCATAATAGTAACAACGAGCTCGAAAGGTCAGATCCTGATCGAAACCGCCCCAGTTCGCTCGACAACATACTTTGCCCAAGGCGGAACAATGAGCGTCGAATCATAATCCTCGATTATACACGGGCCCCTTCCTTTCGTTCCAATCGTGAGACCAGGTCTCTGAAACACGCGCGACATGGTACTCCTCCCGCCCTGGAACCAGACTCTCCTGGTTGACACTGGAGACTCTTTCTTTCCAAGATGTCTTACCGTTTTCCGAAGAGTTCCCGGCTTCCCTCTAGCAGCGCTCCGAACATTCACGATCTCCACAGCCCGATCCCGCTGCGCATAACCATACTTGATCTCGTGCAATCGATGAAAGTCCCGCGCAGCCCTCTTGATCACGCTCCGAGTAACCGATCCAGCTCGCAACGGAACAGACAGCTCGTAAGACTGACCCCGATAACGCAGATCCAAGATCCTCTGGTAACCAACATCAGCCCTCTCTACCCCTTCGACACGGAGTTGGCTCCAAGCCTTCTTCTCCATTGTCGCAAACAATCTCTCGATCTCAGGAAGATTCGCCTCATCCACGCTTCTCAAGATCGTCCTGACACCGTCATGCAACGTCTCCGCCAACAACAAACCCATACTAGACAGCAACCCCGCAGCAGGAGGAACAACAACCCTGCGAATCCCCAGTTCCCTAGCAACCTCACAGGCAAACATCGGACCAGCACCACCAAAAGCAACCAGAGACATCTCTCGCGGATCAAGACCCTTCTCCACAGTAGCCGCCCGCAACGCTCCCACAATCCCCGCAACAGCAATCCTCAGAACCCCAAACGCACCACCAACAATACTCACCCCGAGCGGCCTCGCAACAAGCCTCCCAATCGCCTCGAACGCACATTGTCCATCCAGCAAGAGATCACCGTCCAGCAAATAACTAGGGCTCAAACGTCC
>CAYRXJ010000095.1:1932-5835 GCA_964428235.1 uncultured Candidatus Bathyarchaeia archaeon
TTTAGACACGGTTTCTCCATACCGCAAAAAATCCCCTCCCGTACAATAACTTGAGTTCAAACTGCCCAAGACAAGACAAGCACCCCTCAACATCGCCAGCTGGCCACCCTTCCCATAACACGCGGGACCAGGAGAAGCCCCAGCACTCTCCGGCCCCACATGCAACACCCCAGCACCATCAAGCCAAGCAATGCTCCCACCTCCAACACCGACCTCGACAAGATCCACGACAGGAAATCTGACAGGATATCCAGAACCCTCCACGTGCCTTGTACCATGTAGTCTTCCGCCAACCTCATACTCGGTCGTAACCTCGAAACGATCACTCGACCACACACCCGCCTTCGATGTTGTCCCACCTACATCGAGCGAGATGATCCGTTCCGCTCGATCAGAATAGAATCTGGACGCAACAGCACCGGCAACTGGTCCGGACTCGACTAGTCGAGCCGGCTCCAGGCGCGCCTGCTCGGAAAGAACCGTTCCACTATTCGACTGCATCACAAACAGCGGCGCACTAACCCGGAGTGCACGAAGCCCTTTCTCGATCTTGGCCAGGTAATCCGAGAAGAGCGGTTTGAGAACCGCGTTAACAACGGTCGTGCTCATCCTCTCATATTCCCGAAACTCCGGAAGAAGATCCGAGGAGAGCGAGACTCTTGAGCTAGAAAGCTCCTGTCGTAAAATTCTTCCAATCTCTCGTTCATGCTTCGGATTCGCGTAAGAGTGCAGAAGGCATACCGCGACAGATCCAATCGCGAGCGCTCGAATCTTCTCTGCAACTCGAATCACACTAGACCGATTGAGCGGCTCCAGAACCTTTCCGTCATAACTGGTTCTCTCCTGAACCTCGAACCTGTGCCTTCTCGGGATAAGCGGAGCCAGGCGTTCAACCTGCAAGTTGTAAAGCTCTGGTCTGTTCTGACGACCAATCTCCAGCACATCGCGAAATCCCTCGGTCGTAATCAGAGCGGTTCGTGCAATATTCCCCGTCAACAACGCATTCGAAGCCAGAGTCGTCGCGTGAACCACTACACGTACCGCACTAGGAACCACGCCCTCATTCTCCAATAGCCTCCGGACAGAATCAATCGCCCCGGCCGCCGGATCAGCAGGCGTCGTGAGGACTTTGATCTTCCACGTCTGACCGTCCGAACTGAAGGCAACGAGATCGGTAAAAGTCCCACCAATATCAACTCCAACCCGAACACGTAAGCTTCCTCGATCCATTCTCAAATCTAACACGGGCCCCCAGGGCGATAATCTCTAGATTGATCGCGTCAGGTTCGGCTATCTCCAACTCTTAATATCGTTCCAGTCCAGCCGAAAACAACACTCCCATTAATCAGTGGCCAGACAAGCAATGACAGTCCAAGTCCTCCTCACCGCAGACAACCACCTCGACCCTAGCGCAGTCCAATACGGTCCCAAAAGATTCGAGCGCAAACGCGACTTCCAACGCTGCTTCGAAACCCTAGCCAACTTCGCCCTCGACAACAAACCCGATATTCTCCTGATCGGCGGAGACTTTTACGACGGAATCCTTCCCGGAAATCCTACACGAGCCTTCGTCGCAGAACAACTCAAACGCCTCCACGAAAAAAACATCAAAACAATACTCGTCAGCGGCCATCACGACACCCCTCGGAGCGCCGAACAAGGAGCCTCACCCCTCGCCGTCCACGCACGGACCGGACACGTCTACTTCATACAAGAACAAACCCCGACAAGCAAGAAACTCCACTTTGCGAACGAAACCGTCAATGTAACAGGAATGAGTCTCAACCCCTCTCTCCCTCCGGACGTGGACCCGCTCTCGGACCAGATGATACCTCATGACGGCGACATCAACATATTCCTCACACACTACCCGATCGAAAGCTTCGAAGGCTACTTCGGCCAAGAAACGCACATCCAGAAATCATCTATCCCTCGAGACTACCAGTTATTCGCCTCAGGACATCTTCACCGCCACCAGTCAAAGACGATCAATGGAACACCCGTCATCTACCCGGGAAGCACCGAACGAACATCATTCAACGAGGAAGGCGAAAGGAAAGGATTCGTCTGGCTCGAACTCGACAAGACTGGATTACTGCAACAAGAATTCCACTCCCTCCCAGCACGCCCAATGGAAACACTCGACTATCGAGTCTCTGGCGAAGCCAGCCTCACACGCCAGATCCAAGACGCGCTAGAAAAGAGAATTGACGATCAGAAAATTCTCCGCGTCAGAATCTCGGGAAAAGTAACACTTGACCAGCTTTCAACGTACAAGCGATCCGCGCTCTACACCTTCTCCCAAGACAAATTCTTCCATGTCGAATTCGACGAAAATCAACTCAACGTTCTCACAATGGTCCCACTCGAATCACTCCCCAAGACCACACCTCTCCAAGAACTAGACCGGACATTCCAGAACCTGTTGACAAAATCGAGCGATCAGGACCGACCCCTCGTCCAAGAAGCATGGACCCTAACAGTCTCAAAGCTTCAGGAGGAAGGAGTAGATTGAAACTCCTTAATCTCTACGCTCACAACTTCAAGAAACTAAGATTCAGTCAGCCCCTACACTTCAACGAGGGAATCTCTCTAATCACTGGACTCAACGAGAGCGGGAAATCCACCATACTTGATGCGATACTATTCGCCCTATTCGGAAGAATGATACGACCAAGCCAAAAACCAAGCAACGAGGAAATCCTTAGCTACGGAACAGGGGAAGCTCAAGTAAGACTAGAATTCGCGATAGGCGATCTCAACTACAGAGTGGTCCGAGAGATCCACAAGACCAGGCCAAATCGCGCACAACTGTTCGAGATAACAAGAGGAGGCCGACAAAAAACCCTAGCCACCACAGTAAACGAGACCACGACCGAAGTCGAAAAACTTCTCGGTGGAATAACCTACAATGAGATTGTCGCTAGCAACGTCGTCGCTCAGAAGGATCTCGAGCGACTAATCAAACAGAGACTCGACGATCGAAGAAAAGTGGTCAACGTTTTCCTCAACCTTGATAGCTTCAATAGGGTGCAAGACAAGTTCGACACAGAAAGAGCTCGTATCGAAGGAACAACACGGAACCCCGGACTACTGACGATTGAACGCGAACGTCTCCAATCACTCCATGAACAGCTCAAGAAGTACAACGAGGCAGAAAACCAGCTTGCAACACTCGCCGAAAAAATCGTGAAGCTCAAGACCGAACTGGTCAATCTCGAGAAGCAGCTTGCAGATGCAGACTTTCTCAACAAGATGTTGAACAAATACTCTGATAGCCTGAAGCTCCAACAATCGCTTCACCAGGAGATCGAGGACAAGTCACGTCTCGTAGTAGATCTTCAGCGGCAGCTAGCCGGAATCTCGAGCCAAAAAGAGGAACTGGAACGCTCACGCGTTCAACTGAACAGTCTCGCTGACCTTCAGGAAATCGAGTCCCACATTGAGAGTCTAGCGAAAATGCTTGAGGACTTTCAATCTGCGGAAGTCCGAAGAGTCCAACTCGAAGAAACGAATGAACGCCTCCAGACAAGAATCTCGGCTAAACAGAAAGAGCTCTCCGTCACTGAGGCGCCGAGGAACCAGGACTCACGACCAAAGAGAGTCTGGACATATCTAGTTTCAACAGCCGCTCTCGGTGCTGCAGCCATATTGTCATTTTTCCTCGCGGTTCCCCTTGTCGCTATCGGGTTCGGCTCGTTGGCTGTAGCGTCACTTCTGTTGTTATCGCGACAGATAATTTCGCTCTCACAACAGGCGACGAGTTCGCGGCTTGAACAAGAACATATGGCCAGTTTATAAATAATTCATTCGTGGTAAAACGAACTTTCAGAACATCAGGAAAACCTACGGAAAGCTGCAGAAAAACTTGCCGAAAAGGTCAAGCTAATTTCAAATACAATT
>CAYRXJ010000096.1:0-5766 GCA_964428235.1 uncultured Candidatus Bathyarchaeia archaeon
TTTTGTTTGTTGGGAACGTGGATGCCGTTTTCTATCATGGTTTTGTTGATTAATTCTGCATTGTCGGCGATCCCGATTCAGTCGATTCCAGTTCCGAGGACCTTCACATTGTACTTTGAGAGGATGTCGTTCTCGGAGAGTTCCACGCCGCAGTTCAGTGCCGGTTGGCCGCCGAATCCCAGCAGAATACCGTCGGGCTTCTCTTTTGCGATTATCTCCTCGAGGAAGTCCGTTCTGATGGGAACCGAGTAGACCTTGTCAGCGAATCTCTCATCGGTATGGATTGTCGCTATGTTTGGGTTGACGACAATTGTTCGTATTCCTTCTTCTCTGAGTGCCTTGATTGCTTGAGAGGTGGAGTAGTCGAACTCGCCTGCTTCACCGATCTTGATTGCTCCGCTGCCAACGATCACGACTGAACGGATTTCGGAAGCTTTCAATGATTGAGGTTCCCGAGGAATCTGTCGAAGAGAAATTCCGTGTCGTGTGGACCCGGAGAGTTTTCAGGGTGCCACTGTATTCCCGTGATGGGCTTCTTGTTGTGCCTGATGCCCTCGACGGTCTTATCGTTGATGTTGATGAAACTCGGCACGAAATCCGTGCCGTCCAAAGACTCCTGCTTGACCGTATAGCCGTGGTTTTGGGTCGTAATGTAACACTTCCCTGTTTGAAGGTCCATGCAGGGATGGTTCACAGCTCTGTGGCCAAACTTTAGCTTGTAAGTTTCCGCGCCGGCCGCGAGGGCGATTATCTGGGCCCCCAAGCAGATTCCGAGTATCGGCAGTCTTGTCTCGATAAGGGCCTTGGTTGACTCTATGGTAGCAGTGTTCGTGCGTGGATCACCAGGACCATTACTAACAACGATTCCTGCCGGGTTGAATTTGAGAATCCTATCGGCAGAATAGTCGTAAGGAACTCGAACGACATCGACACCTCTGACTAGGAGGTGTCGCAATATCCCGTACTTGACCCCGCAATCAACAACGACGACTGTCTCCCTGCCGCCAGCTTTGTAGTGTACTGGTTCCTTGGTACTGACCTGTCGTACGAGGTCCTGCTGGTTCGGATCCCGGGCTTGGAAGGGTCGTCTGACAATCTCGTCCGACTGTGAGGTGTCGCTTGAGACGACGAGGATTCCCAGAAGGGTTCCTTTGTTCCGGATTCTCTGGGTCAGGGCTCTCGTGTCAACCCCGGATATTCCAGGTATTCCCTGGTCGCTTAGCCATTGGTCTAGTGTTTCCTTGTTCGACCAGTGGCTTGGTCTGGAGAGAGAGTGAACGCCGAACCCTTTCACCTTTACTGAATCGCTTTCAAAGTGGAGCGGGATTGCGTGTCCATCTTGTATCGACTTTGACGGAATGCCGTAGGATCCAAGAATCGGGTATGTCATAATGACAATCTGTTCTTGGTAAGAAGGGTCAGTCAGCACCTCGGGGTATCCCGTCATCGAGGTATTGAAGACTACCTCGCCAGAGACCTGAGCTTCTGCACCGAACCCGTCTCCTCGAAAAACCGAGCCGTCCTCAAGAACTAAGAGAGCCTTCTTTTCCGGTTCCGTCTTCTCCATCTGGTATTATGGACCCGGGAAAAGGGGACTCTTCGTGGCCCTTTTCAAACCTTTACTTCAGAGGACATATGTGAGACTGGATTCTTGAATCATCTTTGACAATTGAGCTCAGGCTAGAGAACTCGTGCGGCGTTCTTGCAGTCATGACAATACTGGTAGAGTGCCAAGAGGTCTTTGTATTCTTGGGTGTCGCTGATAGTCTCGGATGTGTAGATTAGAATGTTCACGAGCGGTTTCGAGCAGGCGTAGTGGTGTCCGTCCTCTGATGAGGACACCTCGATCTTTGAGCCAGGGATCTTCGCGTTTGAGAGCTCGGAGAGTAAGTGTTCGAGTGTGGGTGATGTGAATTCTTCAAAGGGCATGTGGGGAATTCCCCCAGCTATCTTGCTCTTGACTCTCGACGGATGCGCCATTTTTTTCGACCAGAGCCCGATTGTTAAGGCAGTCTTCTAAGATAGGCCAAGACTGATCGGCTCGGATAAGCGCGAAGTATCCACGAACGAGAGATTCCGGGTGTCACAAGGCTTAACATTTGGATTTCCCCGGAAGCCCGCGTTATCCTCCTGGTCCCTGCAGGGTCTAAGCGTCGACAAGGGTGCGGTTAGTGCTGGGTGGCTCCCAGGGCGGTTTTCGGAATGTTTCAAATAATCACGGCCTTAGAACCGTTCAAGGACTATGGAATCCTCTGCGAGATGTGATCGCGACGAAGAGAGCGATGGAGGTGAGATGTGACGATTTTCATCAGTCTGGCAAGATGGAAACGGAAACCAACGCATGAAATTATCAGAGAGGCGGACAAGCTCTGGGACAAACTAAAGGAGGAGGGCGGACGGGTTATCAGTGCCTACTGGACGATTGGGCGTTACGATGCTGTTGTCACGCTAGAAGCGCCTTCTGAGAAAGCTGTTCTCAAAGCACTGATGCGATGGGGAGACTTGCTTAGCACCGAAACGATGCCCGCGATTCCAAGAGAAGAGGCTGTAAAACTCCTAGCCTAACCTACAGACTGTCCTTGAGAACATTCTCTCTTTTTTTTCGAACTTCGTTCTCTGAGATCGAGCGAGGTTGATCGGTCTCTGCGGTTTATGATGCCAAAAAAAGGCGGGTTGTTCGATCGGCATGTCCGACGCTTCGCGTCAGACCATCGTTTCGCGCGGATGATCTTGCGGGTTGCTAGTATTGCTGGCTTGGGGATTGGTATTGTTCGCTTGTTTGTCGCGTTGAGGAGAATGATGTCGAGCTGTCTTTTTCCTTCCATGCTTTGACGGCATCGACCATGCTCATTCCTTGCGACATCTTCCCTTTCAGGAAGAGATTGTATTCACTGGGTTTGCGCTTCTCTTTCTTGACGGCTTTCTTGCCTAGTTGGGCGATTGTGGATTCTTGTTGAGCGAGCTTTTGCTGTGTCTTCTTGAGCCAGTCTGAGTGTGTCTTTATGCTGTTCTTGATCTCCTTGACCATGTTGTTGTTGTTCTTTTCAAGAGATGCTAGGCGCGACTTCAGCTTGTTGATGTCGGCGACGATGGACTTGGGTATTCCTGATGTTTTCGGCATACTATTGGCATGATCAATGAGAAGAAAAGCGTTTTGCATAGATCAGAAACATGCGGTTTTCGACCGTTAAGAATCGCGATTTCCCTTGTTTCGCGACCCCAGCGGGCGACGGATATGGGTTGCCTGATCCTGTGAGGTAATGCCTAGGGATGATTCTGGTAGATTTGGGAAAGGGGTTCTGGAGTCTGGGGCGTTCTAGTCGGACTTTTCTTGTGTAGCTTCTTCGACGAATCCTCTCATCTTGGATATTAGACCGGTGAATTCCATTGGGAAGATGTACTTGGTCGAGGGTGATTGTCCTATTGCTTTGAGTGCGTCGAGGTACTGGAGGGCCATTGTTCTCGCGTCGATTCCTTTGGCTGCGGAAAAGATTACGTTGAGTGCTTGGGCGTAGCCTTCGGCTACGAGGATCTGGGATTGTCGGGTTCCTTCGGCTCGGAGTATGTTGGCGTTCTTGTCTCCTTCGGCGACTAGGACTGCTGACTCACGGGTTCCGTCTGCTTGGGTGACCATTGCTCGTCTGCTTCTCTCGGCCGTCATCTGCTTGACCATTGCGTCCTGCACGTCTTTGGGTGGTCTGATTTCTCGGATCTCGACGTTTGTGACTTTGATTCCCCATCTCTCTGTGACTTCGTCGAGTCTTGTTCGGAGGATGGAGTTGATCTGTTCTCTCTTCGCGAGGAGCTCGTCGAGTGGGATATCGCCGACGACTGCTCGGAGGGTTGTTGTTGCTAGCCCGACTGAGGCGCCTGTAAAGTTTTGAACTTGGACGATGCTCTGGGAAGCGTCTACGACCTTGTAGTAGATCAGAAAGTCGATGTCGACTGGGGCGTTATCCTTGGTGATGGCTGTCTGGTGTGGGACTTCGAGGTATCGTTCTCGGAGATCGATCTTTGTCAGCTTGTTGATGATTGGCAATACTAAGACGACGCCTGGGCCTTTCGCGCCGGCGAGGCGTCCGAGTCGGAAGACGACAACTCGCTCGTATTCTTTGATGATCTTGACCGCGGACGCGAAGATGATGAGGAAGATTATGATGATGAGGACGACGGCGAGTATTCCGACGATCGTCGAGGGATTGTCGAGTTGAAGTGCGATAGAATCTAACATGGTCGGGTTACTCTCCTGATTTCTCCACGACTAGTTTTAGGCCTTTGATGTCTTTGACTCTGACCTTTGTTCCCTTTGTAAGGGTCTCTGAGGAGGTTACTGTATAGTCTTCAGAGCTGATTGTTGCCGTTCCGTAATCGCCTGCTTTCACATCGCTTGTCAAGTAGCCTTCTTTTCCTATTATAGCCTTGGGATTAATCGCGGGGGGACGGCGCATCAGTGTTTCTCTGACTTTGTAGAGATAGACGCTGCCGAGGACGACGCCTCCGCCTACGAGTCCGAGGAGGATGTATGTTAGTACTCCAATTGCAGGGTTTGGCAGTTCTCCTGTTGGCTGGTTCGGGCCAGGGGCGGGAGCAGGGAGGCTGAAGACGAGTATGAAACCGATGATGAAGATGATTACTCCGATTGTCGCGCTGATACCATGGTGGGTTTTGAGCTCGAAGAAGATGAAGATGGCTCCGATCAGCATTAGGATGATTGAGACGAATGATGCTCCGAAGACTCCTAGGCCGACGAGGGCGAGCGCGATAGCTGTTGCTCCGACTACTGATATGATGAGTGTTGGATGGTAGACGTCGGCGATTACTGCGAAGGTGCCGAGAAGGAAGAGTATTCCGTCAAGGTTGGGGTCGCTAAGGACTGAGAGGAAGACAGATCTTATTCCCGGATTATGGATATCACCGCATTGTGTTCCGCAGATATCGGTGAGGGCGGCGGAGGTTGAGGTGACGTTGAGTACTGTGTCGACGACGTGGCTGTTGAGGGCTTCGCAGTTTCCGTATGCTTGGCACGAGTATGATTTTCCCTGTGTGACCATGAGGGCTGTATTGTTGCTGTTCCTGTAAGAGGGCGTGATCGAGATCATGAACGAGGCGAAGCCGCTGATGTCTTTGCGGAGGGTTGTGTTTTCTTCTCCGACTGGTATTCCGTAGACGATGGGTGTTGCTGATCCGATTGTTGTTCCAGGAACGATTGTGATGTTTGTTGAGGCTTCGGAGATGTAGGCTCCTGCGCTGAAAGCGTGCGCGCCGTAGGGCGCGATCAGCGTGGTGAACTTGTTGCTGGGGTCAGCGTTGCGATAGTTCGAGATGGCGGTGATGATATTGTCCATGTTTTGTCCGTTTCCACCGAACGTATCCAATATCAGGATGAAATTGTGGATTCCTTGACTTGTCGCGTCGTTTATCGACGAGACTACGAAGTCTTCTGCTCCTGGGTCGATGTTCTGGTTCATGGCTGCAACATAGTATGTGGAGCTAGCCCGGGTGGGAGGGTTGAGAGAGGACTGGATTGCAAGAATGATGAATAACGCTATGAGTATCGAGCCGGCAAATCGTAAAGGCCGGATCCTGTGCGTCAAGTCTCGATTCAACAAGAAAACCTGAGAGAATCGGTTTGGAATAAGCCTACCCTTGACCGGTACAAGTTTTTTCAAGTGAAAGTGTTTCCGGGAAAGTCCCTTTTGTGTCACCTGGGGTTTTTGAGCGCAATCCCCCGGTATTTTCTGGTCTCTCGCTGGCTGGCATGGAGAA
>CAYRXJ010000097.1:0-5754 GCA_964428235.1 uncultured Candidatus Bathyarchaeia archaeon
CCGACGTACACAATTGTCGCAGAGAAACAACGCGGGAAACTGTCACGCCGTTTGCCTCCGTAAACGCTGCCGGAAACATCGCCTCAACTACGATGGCTCCACCCTCTACTTCTCTCTGGGCTACCGCCTTGCCAGTTGAAATCTCGAGCTTGACGATCTGGGTCACGCATGGAACTCCTAGAAGTTCTGCGACCATTGTCCCGACCTGTTGATTGTCATCGTCAACACCTTTCTTTCCAAACAACAAAACATCGAACTCAACTGCCTTTAGCTCGGCAGCCAGAGCCCTTGCGACAGCGGAGGGATCATCAGGGAAATTCTCGCTCCTCAAGTGGATGGCACGGTCGGCCCCAAGTGCAAGCGCTTTGAGAATGACATTAGTCGATTTCTCGGGTCCAAGAGAGAGAACCATTACCTCCCCACCATACTTCTCCTTTAGCTGAACACCTTGTTCCAGGGCATACTCTTCGTATGGATTAATCACGAACTCAGCATCACTTTTGACAACCGATTTTCCATCAGAGGCTATCCTGATGCGGGTCGCGGTGTCCGGGACCCGTCTCACGCAAACGACGATCTTCAATCGCTTAGGCCAAGCGGCCTCCGAATTGAGTTGAAGAATAAAGTTTCCGCGAGAAATGGATGAGTTCCTGTACAAATTATGGTAAACAGTTAAAGCGGGGAACGCATCAACCGTGACAACGAGAACATGGCATTCGAACCCTTTCAGATCCTATTGATAATCGGTGTACTGGCAGTTCTACTCATCTGGGGTCCCCAGAAAATACCAGAACTAGCGAGATCTATAGGGCGCGCACGAAAAGAGTTCGACGACGCTTCAAAAGGACTTACAAACCCGATCTCAAGCACGTCTACCAGCGCCGCCTCCGACCCGTTAGTAGATACCGCTCAGAGGTTGGGCATTAACACGGTCGGTAAGACTCGCCAAGAAATCTCTGACGAGATCGTCAAGGCAGCAAAGAATTAGCCCAAGATTGCGCCTTCGTTGCTACTTGGCGCTGATCCATAGTTGTCAATCTAAGTCAAGAAGAATCGGAGATTGGGTTTGACGAAGTTCGGAACAAATCTCTGGAGCTTCTAAAGACATGTCCACCGAAAACCCGCGTGAGAAAACCCTCCCGATATGGGATCATATTTCGGAACTAGCCGCACGGGTCAAGATCTGGCTAATCTCCTTCATCGGTGCAACCTTGTTTTACCTTGTTGTTCCAGGAGATCTATCATTTCTCAAGAATCCCTTCCAGCTTTATCATCCACTCATCGCGACAATTCTGGTCGGAATAAGAAACTGGCTACTTCCATCTCAATACACCCTGATCGGCAACAATGTCACAACCCCTCTCGAAATCATCGCGATCGGCGCAGCTGTATTTGGATTTGCCACTAGCCTCCCGGTTCTTGCTTACGAGGCTTACAAGTTCATAGACCCTGCCATCAAACCGAGCGAAAAGCAATCAGTCTTTCCATTTGTCACAGGCTTCACTATCCTCTTCGTAGTCGGCGCGCTTTTCGCATATCTAGTTCTCCTTCCATTCATTTTCTTCTTTTCCCTGCCATTCTTCTCATGGGTCGGAGTGTCTACGTTCATTGATGCAGAGACGTTTTACAACGAAATATTTTTCGTGATTGTCCTAACCGGCTTTGCGTTCACAATCCCCCTGTTTTTCGTGATTCTCGTGAAGATGCACGTCCTTGGCACGAAGATGTTGACAAAGAACCGAAAGTACGTCTGGGCAATCACATTTATTCTAACAGCCATCGCATCCCCTGACGGGGGACCAATCGCAGATATCGCATTATTCGTTCCGATCATAATACTCATTGAAGGTGCAATCTGGTTTGCCAAGCGGTACGAAACGGAAGGCGAAGTAGTCCCAAGAACCACAATCTTCTCATCATCGTACACCTGCAAGTATTGCGGTGGAGAAATAGACCCCGGTGGAGTCTTCTGCGGCCAGTGCGGAAAGGCTCGAATCTGACCTCCACCTCTTGTCAATCCCATATTCGTTAAATCAAGCTAGGTTCATGATCGAACCAGATGATGAAATTCCGCAGACAAATGCGGACTGAGCGTGCTCAGCCCACGCAATGAGGAACGACATCGGGCGGGCTGATACAATCAAAAAATCGTCCGCCCGAATCAACTCAATTGGAGAGAAATAATATACTGGTCGACGTGCAGGACACGAACAGAACCCGGATCCAAAGTCGAACCAGTTTGATCGCACTAAGGGCACAGCTGTTTTCGGAAATCGGTCGACTACTTCACGGAATACGGTTCACACTGACGACTGCAAGTCCCGACACCCAACCATCCCTCTACGGTGAAAAGTACCTCAAGCGACTTCTTTGGTACCTGTTCGCTGGGACCCGGGGTGGACCGAGTAGAGCTGAAATCATCAAAGCGCTACAAGATCGTCCATGCAATGCTAACCAGCTCGCCCAAGTCCTAAAGGTGGATTACAAGACCATTCAGCACCATGTGAAGATTCTACAAGAAAACGGTCTGATCATCCCATCGGACAAAGGAACGTACGGCGCAGTCCTCTTCCTTACGCCGAAGATGGAGGAAGCTCTTCCAATACTGCAGGACATTTGGAGTAGAATTGGAAGAAGAAAGATAAACGAAACTAGTCCGGAGAAACGTGACTGAGCTTGGGTTTCGCTCTCTGGGCCGCCGCGTTAGTCGCCTTCGCGAACATCGCAATGACCTTCGCTCTGCTCGCACTCTATCTAGGAACTTACGGCAAAGTCAAGTCCTCATTCACACTCGGGCTAGTCCTCTTCGGAAGCTTCTTCGTAGTACTGAACGTAGCAATACTCGTATTCTGGGTCTTCCTATTCGAGAACGTGACTTCCGCAGCAATATTAGTCGATCAAGCCTCCACGTACATGTTGATTGTCAATCTCGGGGAAGCTCTCGCTCTAGCCAACCTTCTGCGAGTGACGTGGAAATAGAATCTACCCACACTGGCCTCTTCTTTCGAAGATTGCTCAAACCCCCGATCTTGGGAAAGATGTGGGGGAGATTTGGAAAAACCGTTATGAGTTGATCGGAGGCATCAACGCCAGAAATCCAATTGACAGATAGTAATAACGAATCGGAAAACGAATCCCCCAACAAAATCTCAAGGAGAGATTTTCTGAAATACAGTGCGGGAGCAGTTGCCGTGGCCGCAGGCGCAACTGCCCTAATGGGCAAGATTCCGCTACCCGTCGACCAACCGAAGTCAACTGCTCCGAACGATAGCTCGGAACCGATTGTCGCATCGGTTACAGGCGATCAACTGACAATGATGAACGGCTCCACCTCGGTCAGAGTCAAGGACGCCAATTTGGCCGCTCAGATCGCCGACAAACTGCGAGGGAACTAGGATGACATCTCACAGAGAAGCTCCTAAAATCTCCAAGGACCCAGTGGCTGACAACACCGACCTTTACGCCTTTGTAAGTCCAGACAGGCCAGACACCGCAACAATCCTAGCGAATTACATTCCCCTCCAAGAGCCAGCTGGAGGGCCCAACTTCAACACTTTTGGCGACGACGTCCTCTACGAGATAATGATCGATAACGATGGAGATGGCGTCGAAAACATAACTTACCAGTTCAGATTCAAGACCCAAATCGGCAATCCTGACACATTCCTCTACAACACAGGTCCGATCGGATCCCTTACAGATGCCTCGTAGAACGTCAAACAGTTCTACTCGGTCACCAAGGTCGTCGGACCACGTCGTACGGGCAAATCTACGATCCTAGGTAGTAATCTGCCAACTCCACCGGTAAACATTGGACCCAGATCAACACCAAACTATCCCGCCCTCGCAAATGCCGCAGTCAACAGCCTTAGAGACGGCTCAATGGTATTCGCGGGACAAAGAGACGAAGCATTCTTTGTAGACCTCGGATCCATATTTGACCTCGGAACCCTAAGACCCGTAGAGAACTTCCATCTCATACCCACTCCAGCCGCCCCAGGTATTGACGCAACCAAAGGATACAGCGTTCACACAATAGCTATACAGGTCGCGAAGAGCAACCTCACATCTGACGGAACCGCTCCGACAGATCCTCTGGCAAAGAACTCAACCATAGGAATATGGGCTTCAGCCAGCAGACGTAAAGCGCTCATCCTTCCAACCGATGGCGACGGCAACCAGTCAGGTGGGAACGAATCTGATGGGATAGTCACTGGACCCTATACCCAAGTCTCACGGCTCGGAATGCCTCTGATCAACGAAGTCGTAATCCCGCTTGGAAAGAAAGACTTTTGGAACACCACACTGCCACGATTCGATTCACAATTCCTAGCATACTACCAAACACCGGAACTCCAGAAGCTACTACCCGTGCTTTACCCCGGAGTATTTCCAAATCTGGCAGCTGTAACCGAGGCTAGGGTGGATCTCATCGCGATCCTCTTGACAGGAATCCCAGCGGGCGTCATCCCTGGCTTTCAGAACTTCACAGGTCCCATCCAAGCGGACTACCTTCGACTAAACCTCGCAATCCCGCCAAACACTACAAACCCGAACCGGCTTGGACTCGTCGGTGGGGATCCGGCAGGCTTCCCCAACGGACGACGAATCGCAGACGACGTTGTAGACATCGAGATCAAAGCGATAGCCGGTGCGACACTACCATTGGTCGACAAGAGTTTCACAGTGGACGGAGCAATCAGCCTTGTCAGCCAAGGGATTCCTGGAAACCCGGTCCAGCTACCGAACACCTCTTCGTTCCTTGTGTCGTTTCCTTACCTTCCGCATCCAGTGCCAGGCTACGAACACTCCCACGACCCGTAGACTAAGACAGATGTGCGACCTACGGTGTCGCACACCCACAATTTTTTGAGAGACAGAATATATTGTTCTGACGTCCTTTCACAAGTCTTATTCGGCTTCAGTTCTATTTTGATCGGATAACCAGATGCCCTGCACTGTCATCGTCGGCGGGTTCTTCGGAGACGAGGGGAAAGGAAAGATTGCTGCTTATCTGGCGTTGAAAGACAAGCCTGACATTTGCGTTCGAGGAGGAAACGGTCCTAACGCAGGCCACACAGTTCTTCACGGCGACGTTCAGTACTCTCTGAGGCTCATTCCGAGTGGCTTCGTGAACCCTAGCACTCGGCTACTAATTGGTCCAGGAGTTCCAGTAGACCAGACAGTCCTATTGGACGAACTTCGGAAGACCGGGTCCGAGCACAGAATCGAGATCGACAGCCAATGCCCGATCGTCGAGCCTCGTCACAAAGAGCAAGAGTCCCGATCAGACCATCTTTCCAAGAAGGTTGGCTCCACCAAGAGCGGTGTGGGAGCATGCAATGCAGAGAGAGCACTTCGGATGGCAAAGCTGGCCCAATCTGTTCCGAGTCTCAAGGCCTATGTCGGCGACACCGTTGGAGAAGTCCAGAAAGCACTATCTGAGAAAAAGAGGGTCATCGTTGAAGGTACGCAAGGGACTTTTCTAAGCATCTATCCTGGCACGTATCCGAACGTTACATCCAAAGAAGACACTGCCTCGGCGGCATTTGCAAACGTGGCGATCGGTACATCCGCCGACTGCTCGTTGTCGGCGCCCATGCGGTGATCCGCTACGCCCGGACCAAGGGCGCTGTCGCCGCACCATGGACCAACAGCTTGCTCGATCGGCGCTCAACATTGGTGGCCGCCGTGGCGCTGGCCAACAAGACGGCGCGCATCGCCTGGGCTGTGCTTGCTCGTGGCGAATGGTAT
>CAYRXJ010000098.1:0-407 GCA_964428235.1 uncultured Candidatus Bathyarchaeia archaeon
TGATTGTGATAAGTCGAGTCCGGCCGGAACATTACGGTCTGAAAGGGCTCTCAGATCACAGTTACTACCCCATGCAGTTCGAGATCATTCAGCAGTCCGTCCATGATTGGGAGACAAGCGACAAGTCCACTATGATGGTCCAGATCAGCGCGCTGCCCATCAACTACGACCTCATTCTTGAGGAAGGCAAAGAACCGAGATATGAGAGAGGTTTCTCGTATCCTGTTATCGCCGCTGAAGCCAATGTTCTGAACCGAGAGATGATCAGCCACATGTACAACAGTCGAATCCTCGACAAGATCGGATACAAACCCAAGACGGCCTCGAGCGACCCTACAAACGAACCTCGCATAGGAACGATACCGATTTTCAAGTGAGTGGAAAAAAAAATACCCACATGCACTAGA
>CAYRXJ010000098.1:417-5725 GCA_964428235.1 uncultured Candidatus Bathyarchaeia archaeon
AATTCTAAACCCCGACAGGAGCAGCCCAATGTACAAACCTCGGACCTTGGCAAAAACCGGGTTCAACGCGGTTGACAAAAGCAACGACGACGCGAGGAAAGACCCGAGAGTCGGGACTATCCAGATGTTCGAATCGATGGAACCCAAGATTCCGATCTATCTCGATTTTGAATCAATGGTCAGATACCACTTCGGAATTTTCGCGTTTACCGGTGCAGGGAAGTCTAACTTGCTAGCGACAACCCTCAGGCGCATTCTTACGCACGACCCCGAGATCAAGGTTGTTCTCTTCGACATATCAAGTGAATATCCTTTCCTTCTGATGGATCTGTTCGCTGACGAGAAAATCTCTTCGAAGATAATTCTCGAGAGCCCTGTGCACTCGTCAGATCAGTTTTACTTGAGCGTCGTCAAGCCTCGAGACTATGAGGACGATGATCGAGTACGCAAGGTCTTTGCTCGAATATTCTCCCAAAAGAAAATCGGGTACTACCTCAAACCAGAATCGAAGATTCCGACCTATGGGGACATTCTTGATGAGCTTGGAAAGATGCGTGGTGACAATCTGGAAAAGCCCCACTACATCAACGCCCTCGATCGAATACGACAATTCGTCAGCGACTATAAGCACGAGAACGAGACGACTGACTCAACATTTGTCACCGAAGAGTTTCTGGTAGGGCTTGACCAAGCAGGTCAAAGCGCCGTCAAGGAGTTCAGCATATCCGATCGTAGTGGAGTCTACTCTTGGGCAACATCACGTCTTGCTCTAACGGAAAACATCAAGAGAGCGGAAAAGGAGAAGAAAGCTGCGGGAGGTCTCGACATTGATGGTATCCGCGAGCTTGTCGAAAAGGATTCGCGCATAACGTGCATATCTATCTCTGAACCAGTCGCGATCAAAGAACTCGTCATCCATCTAGCGAGAGAATTCCTCCAACGAAGAAAACGCTCGTTCAAAGTCAAGCCGTATATCCTGTTTGTATTCGACGAAGCTCAGGAATTCGTCCCAGATCTCTCAGGATCTGGAGGAATCGACAAAGACTGTTCGCGCACAGTAGAGACACTTCTGCGCCAGGGCAGAAAATACGGGCTTGGAGGATGCTTGGCAACGCAAAGGATCGCTTATCTGAATACCAATGCATTGCAACAGGTGCACACATATTTTGTTGGAACCCTCCCTCGGCCCTATGATCGCACGGTTGTAAGCGATACTTTTACAATTGACAAGCAGATTCTCGAAAAGACGCTTGAATTTGCCCCTGGCGAATGGCTCCTGTCCAGCTTCATCGCGACAGGGATGGAGAACGTGCCGATATTCATACGGGCGGACAACGCCGAAGTCGAAGTCGAAAAGGCCCTTGACAAGTTAGCATAGTGGACTCGTTACTTTCTAAAGATCTTCTCTGATAGAGTGGCGTGGAATGCTGAGAAGGCGACAATCTTCTTCCGCTGGGCTACGACCTCTGCAGCCGCTAGTATCAAGAATACGACGGCGACAACGAGTCTGATCTGGTCGATCGCGATTGCGGTCGAAATTACCCAAAGAACGAATAAGATCGTGGCGTTTGAGACGTCATACTCAAGGTCAAGTAAAGCCGCACACGCGTAGATAGATTGCGCCATGGTGAGAAAAATCTCAATACTATGCTGACCAATAGGAATCGTCCCTGTCAAGTTGGCTGAGCTCGCGACAAACACTATCGGAATGAGCGCGACGAGGGCAGTCAGTTCGTTCACTGATGAGGACATGAAATTGAGAAGCGCGGTTGGCGCTAGCCGTATTGTCTTGGCCCAATTGAACGCGGACACCTTCTCGGGGAACTCGGAGAGAAGCGGTGCAATCCATTGTATCGAGAAGAACACGGCTCCTGAGCCGAGGACGGGGAGAAGGAAAGACACCGCGATTGTTCTTATCGATTCTACAAAGGCGTTTGTCACAAAGATGAAGGTCAGCGAGGCGAAAACGAATAATCCGATAATAACTGAGCTTCTCTTCCAAAACCGGTCTACTTCCAGTATTGCTCGGGGTGCCCCCTCTAGAGCCTGATCGTCTTCCTCTTTTTCAGACGGTAGTTTGAACAGTAGCCACATGTATCCGACGAAGGCTACTCCAAGAATCGCGCTGTCAAGCAGCGACAGCTGTCCTCGAATGATCACGAATGCATAGTAGAGAGTGGAACCTAGCATGAAGACTAGTTCGACACTCTGTTCTTTTCGAAGTGCGATGTGTGTCGGGCCTGGTTGACCGGTTCGCCGCTTTTGTATGATCACCGTGAAGAGTATTAGCGGCCACCCGAGTCCAGTCAGAAGCCTGTTGGCTCCCGTGAAATTGGCGATCACATTGGGTATCCAGCAATCAATCGTGCAGTTTGCCGGGTCTTGCCCTGCTTTCCATGCTATTGTTCCCTCGACGAAGTATTCAGGAATGGTCTGGACGATTGCCACCAAGGCTAGGGCTAGTCCTTTGCTAATGGATGATTCGGAGGCTTCCGCAGCCCACGCGATGAGAAGTGAAGCTGAAATTACGGCCCCGAAAGTGAAGAAGGCTACTGTATAGTTGGACTGGCGAAGCACGAGGACAACGAAGATCGATACTGTTGCCCATGCGATTAGGATCAGATATTCTGCAAGTACCCTCCGGCGCACTAGGAGGGCACCCTCGCTCGTCGAGCCTGGCTAAGCAATGAGCAGTCCTTTGTTGGACGGCTCGTGGGGTAATAGTAGAATACTCTTGCTCTGATCCCTTGCTGCGAGTATTGAGCCTAGAACGGGCTTAGTCCTGAATGGTGTTTGTCTTCTTTCTTCTCGGTATGGTCCATGGAAATCGCGTAGGCAACTACCAGGTAGGGGTCGAGTGTAGGGTTTTGAATCTCGATGCAGTAGGAATCACGTACACTGACCCATTTCTTGTGGATCTGGGCTATCATTGACCCGTCTGTCGATTGTACGCTGTAGTCGTGTTCCATTATATTCCCGTGGACTTTCGCGATCTCCTGTCCAGACTGGTTTTCCATCCACCACTCTGACCCGAGTAGTTTCAGGATCTTCTTCTTGATAGTTGCCTGAAGCTGGTCTTGGGAGTTGAATATCTCGAAAGTGGGTCTTATCGCCAAAACCTTCCCATGAATCTCTCCTAAACGCGACCCGTCCGTTCCCTCAAACCAGAACTTTGGCCCGAAGCTCAGAAGCTGCTGTTTTACGTATGCGAGTATTTGGCCGCTAGTATTCTTGATCGAGAATGTGTCTCTTATCGCCAGTATTTTCTGGTCAACTATGTAATTGGTTTCTCTGAAGGGGCTGTTCGAATAAGCTGATTGGCCAACTATTGGCTGGCTGCTGGGCTGGAAGTTTATGGTAGCTCCGCAGTGGCCACAGAATCGGCTGCCGGAAGCAAGAGCTTGGCCACATGAAGGGCATGTTGAGTTTGTCATCAAAGCTGGATTCGGACTGTCGTACGGGACGGGTCTAAAAGAGAATTGCGTAACCCTTCGAACGGTATCAGAATTTGACAAGAGTTTCGAGATTCGGGTCTGGCAGGTTTTCCAGAAAGGGTGTTTTGTGTCGCTCGGGTTTTTTGAGCGCAATCCCCACCATTTTTCTGGTCTCTCGCTGTCTGGCATGGAGAATGGGCGAGTTTTGCTGATCTAACGGTATAGTCAGCCCGGATGGCTCTGCGAAAACTCGACTTCTCCCGCGTGAAACATGCGGGTTTGTTCGCACCCCCTCCCAGAAACGAGATCAGGGCACAGAATGGGCGATTTTCTCAAGTCTCCACTCCACGAGCCCTCAGTCTTCGCTGCCTCTCTTTTGGCTTCCAAGAAATCTTGCAATCACTAGGATCTTTGTCCGTCCGTAGCCGACTGAATCTAGGAAATCGCAGCCTACCGTCGTGCGTAAGCGACATGTAGACAACTTCGACAACAATCTTTGGTTTGACCCAGGTCACCGGGGTCGGCGAGTCGACCGGGCCATCAATCGTCTCAGTTTTCTTCTCGATTCCGGCCAACTTTGGCTTAAGGTTCTGTAGCGCTTTGTCCGAGAATCCTCCGCCCACGTTTCCCATGTGCCTGAGTTTTCCATCAGCATCGTAAGCAGCGAGGATGAGTGAGCCGAATGTCACTGAACGGGCTCCTTCTCCCTCGGTCCATCCAACAACGACGCAGTCGATCGTGCTGGTCTTTTTGATCTTTACCCAGTAATCGGTTCGGAGGCCGGGAATGTAGTGCGATTTAGCCTCCTTAGCGATCGTTCCCTCGAGCCCGTTGCGGGTAGCTCTTTGGAAGAATCGAATTCCATATCGCTCGATGTGTTCCCCGTATAGGAGATAAGGGCCATCCATGATGATCGATCTTAGGTGTTTCTTTCTTGCGACGAGAGGCTCATTGACGATGTCTCGTCCGTTAAGGTGGAGAAGATCAAAAGCAACGTAGGTGACCGGATTTGTCTTGCTGAGAACCCTGACATGTTTCAGATCTTCCACGCCGAACCTGTTCTGCAAACTGCCAAAGTCTGGCACTCCGTTCTCTCGGAGTACGACTATTTCGCCGTCAATTATCGCGGTTTTCGCTTTGATGGTACTCTTGATGTGCTGGAGCTCGGGATAAGAGTCAGTTGCGTCTCTCTGATTCCGGTTTTGGAGTTCAAGCTTGCCGTTCTGAAAAAATAGAAGGGCCCGAAGACCATCCCACTTGGGTTCAAAAAAATAGTCCGGATTATCGAAGACTTTTCCGGTCTTTGCTAGCATCGGGCGTATCGGGCGCTTGTCAAAGAGCGTCAACGCCTCTCATGGCTCTTGATACTCGCCTTCAACGCTTCCATCAAGTTCTTAGTCGGCTTGATCTCGGGGACCCGAAGCTCGATAACCTCTTCCTGACCCTTCATCTTGGCTTCAACCAGTTTCATTAGCGACTCTTGGTAAGTGTCTCGATATTCTTTGAAGGCGAATGGCTTTTTCATTATCTTGATCAATTGGCCTGCAAGTTCAAGCTCTTCCTTTTCGACTTCCGGTGCTTTTTTCAGTTCAGGAATATCCTTCGGGCTTCGAATCTCGTCAGCATAATGGAGAGTCTCCATCAAAATTGCTCCTTCGTAGGGTCGCAGCGCGACGAGGTGTTCTTTCTCATGCATGACAACTCTGCCGACCGCGACTTTTCCTTCTTGTTCAAGGGCTTCCAGCATTAGAAAGTAGGGTTTCTCGCCGTTCTCGTCTGGGACTAGATAATAGCTAGAGTCAAAGTAGATCGGGTCTAGCTTGTCGGCGTCGACGAACAGGAATATCTCGACTAGCCTTCCAGACTTAATCTCG
>CAYRXJ010000099.1:0-5689 GCA_964428235.1 uncultured Candidatus Bathyarchaeia archaeon
GGATACTCACCAAGCAATTCTAACAAAACTCGACGTTCGGCAGTTCAGCGAGAAGAAAGTTCCCGCAGAGATCAAATCGAAGGTTCTGGAGGCAGCCCGTGCCGCTCAGACCGGTATGAACAAGCAACACTGGAAATTCATACTAGTCCAAGACAAGACATTGATCAAGAAACTGGCCGAGGACAGTACCAGCGGACCGTGGGTAGCCGGCGCAGACTTCGCCGTAATTGTCCTAACCGATCCAAAACTTGGATTTCACCTCATCGATACCGGACGCGCGGTCCAGCAAATGCAGCTCTCAGCCTGGAACCAGGGCGTGATATCGGGAGTCTACACAGGAATCAAAGAGGATGCAATGAGGCGGGACTTCGGATTCCCGACCGAGGTGAAACCAACCATGATAGTTGGTTTTGGATATCCTGTCAAGAAGATCGTCGGGAAGAAGAACCGGATGCCTCTTGCAGATCTCGCTTCGGTCGACAAGTTTAGCAACAAATACGACCCGAAAAAGCTCAGCTAATGTAGGTCCCCCCACTCTTTACTCTTCGGTCCGGGCTATAGCTCCCAAACATGGACTTCACAGAAATTCTCGCAAACGAGCTGTGGATTGGAGCAGCTCCAACCCTTGCCGACCTCGAAGTCCTTGCAAAAAGCAAGGAGGGAGGCGTCGTTTTGATGGATTTGACGAAAAACCCAAGGGAGCAGGAGTGGGCGAAGAGTTTGGGAATACAGTACGAAGACCGGACCCCGAAGGTCGAAGAGACTTTTTCGGGCGTCCCTACAAGCCAGCTCAAACTGGTTTCCCGGCTAGTCGAATATCATGTCCGGGCGGGGAGGAGAGTCTACCTCCACTGCAAAATGGGTCTCGGTCGCAGCCCAACATGCGCGGCAGCTTATCTTGTCTATTGTGGAATACCGCTGAGGGAAGCGAAGGAACTGATACGGAGCAAACGATCCGTCTGGAATGGAGAAGACGGGAATTATGCGAAGGGACTGGAGGATTTTGCGAAGATGCTTGAGATAGCTAGACTTTCGGAGTAGGATTAAGTAGGTTAATCGTTCTATTTCAGAATAGAGCTCTTGAGTATCCTCTTTACTAGCTCAGGGTCTTTCAACAAGTAGTAGGTTGCTCGTCTGGTTCGGAGGTTGATCCGGGCGATTCCTTCTATTACCAGCCTTAACACCCGCGTCGGGTGCATTTCTAGATCACTCCATTGTCATCCTTGATATGATGGGTTACTGGAGCCTTCATCTTCGCTTCGAGCCGCAAGCCACAAGGCTTTTCGGTAGTCAGGATATTTCTCAAGGAACTTGTCCACATAGCTCTCTTGTGGAGTAGACGCGACAGCAGCTTCGACAATGGACCTCAACAAGGCTGTTCGGGATGATGAGCGTTCCGAAGATGTTCTGTGCACGAGGAGCGCCTTCCTAAAGCAAAACCCTCGCCATAACAACCTGCCCTCCGGGAGATTTATCCGGCTCGTTTTACCAGACCATCGGAACAGGTTACAATCCGCGCTCTCTGAAGAGAAAACGAAAATCTGACAACGTGAGAACCTGTGGCCCCCATGGAACACAAAGACAGGAATCCACGGACGGAATGAGTCGTCTGAAACTACCGGGCTGAAGACCTACTTCTTCATGAAAGGCATGCCCTTCATCATCGGCCCACGACGCTTCATCTGCTTCATCATCTTCCGCATCGTGAAATACTGATTCACTAGCTCCCGAACTTCTCGCTCTGGCCTGCCTGATCCACGAGCGATCCTCTTTGATCTAGAGCTATCCACCAGCCGAGGCTCTTCCAACTCTTTTTTCGTCATCGACTGAATAATCACCCTCCAAGCCTTCATCTTATCCTCCGCCACACCCAATTGATCCTCTGGGAGATTCACTCCTCCCGGAATCATTTGCAGCACTTTTCGCAAAGTGCCCATCTTCCGCAGATTCTCCATCTGGTCATACATGTCCTTCAAGGTAAAACGGCCCTCCATGAACTGCTTGACCTTCGCCTCTGGGACCTGAACCTCAGCTTCCTTCACCTTCTCTAGAAGCGCGTTGAGATCGCCCATACCTAGCAGGCGCCCGACAAAATCTGTCGGAACGAATTGCTCCAGATCCTCCACGCGCTCGCCTGTCCCGATGAACTTGACCTTCGATCCTGTGGCGGCGACAGCGGAGAGTGCTCCTCCACCTTTTGCGGACCCGTCCATCTTCGTCAACAATACTGATCCTATCGGAGTGGCCTCATGGAACGCTCTTGCTTGCAAGATCGCCTGTTGCCCGATAGTCGCGTCAATCGCTAGAACAATTTCGTCGGGCTTGACGGCGGAGGCGATCCGCTTCATCTCATCCATCAGGTCTTTCTCGTTCCGATGCCGTCCGGCAGTATCGATGATTACGAGATCCGTTTTCTCTTTTCGATAATGTTCCAACCCGTGTTTTGCTATGTCCTCCGGCTTTTTGCTGCCGGGCTCACCATAGACAGGGATCTCTACCTTCACGGCAAGTTGCTTGAGTTGCTCGAGAGCACCGGGACGGTACGTGTCTGCCCCGATGATCCCGACCCTGAGACCACGTTTCTGGAAGAATCTCCCTAGTTTTACTGATGCCGTGGTTTTCCCTGTTCCCTGGATCCCGACAAGCATTAGTTTTCGAAAGACGCCCGGTTGGGCCTCTACCTTTGCCGGGTCTTGTCCGACAAACTTGGTCATCTCCTCGTAGAGGACTTTGACGACGTGTTCTCGTCTCGCTATGCCTGGAGGGAGCCTCTCCTTTAGAGCGCGGTCCTCTACGGACTTGGAAAGCTGCAATACGAGTTCGACGTTAACATCTCCTTGGAGGAGCGTTCGCTGGAGGTCTTTCACGAGTTCCTTGATGGCCTTCTCGTCGACGTTCGGCATCCGCAACATCTTGCGGACAGCGTCGGTTAGGCCTCGGCCTACTGCTTCCAAGACTAGTCTCTGGGTGCTCGCGCGCGCTTCTTAACCTTCGCAAGAACAGCCGCGATAATCAGTGGAAAACATACCGTAGCGTCACCATAGACGTCAACGAACTTTCCACCTTTCCTAATCTTCCGCCAGCTAATCGACTCGGCCAGCGGGGCGCCGCTTAGTCCTCCTGGCTCGGGCCGATCAGCGGTTATCTGAACGGCCGCGTCAACTCCCTCCCTTAGTACACTAGCCAACAGAGTATGATGCTTAGGCAAACCGCCACCAAGAATCAAGACTCCAAGTTTCTTCGACGTCATCGCCATGTCTATCATGTTGGTCACGTCAGCCATCGGGTTTAGCTGGAGGGTCTCCGTTTGCCCGAACCCCCAGATGCTGAGTCCCAGGATCGAGTCAAGCAGACCAGGCGAAAATATTTTCACGTTTCTAACGGCAGCTTTGTGCAGGATCGAATCCTTATCGTCGATCCGCATTCCAATCTCCTTGAGGAGTCCAGAAACAGCGACTCCTCGTCTGCGGGTTTCTGGTATTTTCCCAAGGAGTCTTCTGATCGTCTTGTCCAGAATCTGAAATGATTCTTCCTTAACAAAAATGTCTGCTATTCGACTGTAGCCTTTCTTGATCAGCTGACGATCGTCGACTTGGAAAGTGCCCTGATAATGGTGAAGTCCTAAAGCCTCGATCACGTCATGAGTCAGATTCGCTCCTGTGGTCACAACCGCGTCCAGAAACCCGCGGTCGATCAAGTCCCCAATCAAGAGCCGAAATCCTGACGGGACCATTGGCCCAGCAATGGTTAGGAAATTTGTGAAATCTCGTCCTTTGAACATCTCTTCGACAACGTCCGTGGCGGCGCCTACTCGTCCTCCCCCTAGAACCCCTGTCGCACCCATTTCGTTGACAAGAGCCCTGGCCGAGATCCCAGGCCAGACTTGGAGGTGTCTGACTCTGGCGGGGTTCTTACTCGTGGTAGACTGCCTAGCCTTTTCGACGGACTACCATATTGCGGCCGAGCACCGCCCAGTATTCTACCTCAATACCCGCGGCCATCAGTTTCTTCAGGTCCTCGTCATCCGGCATCGGAGTCTCGAAGGTCTGATAATTCTCCATATCCATCACCTGAAGCAGGTTTCCCGATATTGACAAGACCTGTCCCGTCCTCTTATCTATAAGCGGAACCTCGGCCTTTCCATCGACAGGACTAATCAGGTTCTTTTTCTGGCTGGTAAACGCGCTTATCCCGACGATTCGTGCTTTCGCGGAACCATGTTTTCCGGGCTTGGATTTCTCGAACTCGACAATCTTGCACGGTTCGCCATCGATAATGACGTATTGACCAATCTTCAGACTGCCAACTTCGACCGGCTTGCTCAAAAGGCTCTTCGTCCTAACGAAGAGCCCCCAGTCTATCGTTCCATCTAAAAGACTTGCGCGTTATTCGAAACCTCCCACCTAGAGAATTCTTTTCAACTGGTCTAGTTTCCGATCAACAATCTGAACCCCATGCCAGACGCGGTTGGAATCCTAGCAAAGAAGGGAACGAGAGAGATTCTCGGAGAGGCTAAGAGAATCCACCGGATAATAGAGCAACACGGGTTCAGATCGATCCCAGACCTAGAACTTGCAAAGGCAGCGAAGATTGCCGGCGGCAAACAACTCCGGCAAATGGAGATCACTCTCCTCGTAACACTAGGCGGCGACGGAACCGTACTGAAAGCGGCCAAAGAGCTCAGGAAACCAAAGACTCCAATACTCGCTGTCAACGCTGGCCGCAGTGGCTATCTCACCGAAGTAGAGCCCGCAGATTTTGAGACAGCTTTCACAAAGTGGGAAAAGAAAGAGCACGAGCTAGAAGAACAATGGAAGCTCGCCGTCCACCATCAGAACAGGCTTGTAGGGGAAGCGCTCAACGAGGCACTTCTCCTTCCAACTATTCCGGCCAAGATGTTGAATCTGAGTCTCTCGCTGCGAGGCAAACAAGTCTTTCATGCGAGAGCCGACGGAGCAATAGTGTCCACGCCGACAGGATCGACAGCCCACTCTTTTTCAGCCGGGGGGCCAGTTCTAGAGACCTCCATGGAATGCGTGTCTCTCACCCTTCTTGCCCCTCTACAACCGGTCAGATCTGTTGTCGTTCCAGTCAAGACTGGTGTTCAGTTACGAGTCTCTGAGCCCGGTCCGAGCGCCAACTTGGTCATAGATGGTCGCCTTGAGCGCGAGATCCGAATCGGTCAATCCTTATCGTTCAAGAAGTCTTCCAACAGCACGTTTTTCGTCAGGTTCGGCGACACCTTCTTCCGGAGAAGTCTCAAGAGATTGTCCTCCGAAAGAGAAAACAGTTGAGAATACTAGTACTCGACACGTCTGCGTTCATTATGGGTTTCAACCCGACGAGACCCGGAGAAGCGTACACTGTTCAGGCTGTCGAGGATGAGCTGGCGAAGGGGACGATGACGCAACTGCGATTCCACGTCAACAAGGAAAAGAGGAATGTGATCGTTTCATCACCGTCACTGAAGGCCCTAAGCTCAGTGGAGGCGATCAGCTCGAAGGCGGGCGAGAAAGGACATGTATCTCAGGCTGACCGCGAGGTTGTCGCTCTAGCCCTTGATCTAAAAGAGGAGGGGCAGGATCCGATCATCGTCAGCGATGATTACGCGGTACAGAATATGGCGGAGCATCTCCATCTCGAATATGGGTCGCTGGCAAACTATGGAATTGCTCACAAGTTTGCCTGG
>CAYRXJ010000100.1:0-5670 GCA_964428235.1 uncultured Candidatus Bathyarchaeia archaeon
TGCCGGAGGGGATGATCCGCTGTTATATGGGCGTCGACAAAGTCGTCGGCTTTGATCGCGTTCATGACGTCCTTGGCTTCTTGGATTCCAGGGGAGGACCCGCGAGGAGTATAGGATAGCAGCGACCCGAACTCAAGCGACGTGATGCGAGGCTTCGAGTTCAATGGCTTATCTTGATCATTATTCTATGAGGTGAAGGCAAGACTTCGAAAATCTCCTCAGGGTCAATGAACTCTCTTGCGCCGTATCTCATCATCTTCTTGGGCCAGCTCAACGATGAATTCACCACTGACTCAGTGATGAAGAGTGGTCTGCCCAATCTTAGTGCTTCCCATCCTTGATGAAGTGACCCGCTCGATTCTCCGGCTTCGACGATTATTGACGCGTTGGAGATCAGAGCCATGGTGCTGTTTCGAACCACGAAGTCACGGGGCTTGGTAACATGCTCCACCGCAAACTGTGAGATGGCAAGGTGATTGGCCATTATTTCCTTCTGCAACTGAGAGTTTTCGGCCGGATACACACGATCTAGCGGAGTTCCTAGGACCACAATGGTTCGTCCACCATTTTCAATAGCTGTTCGGTGAGCGACAGTGTCGATTCCTCTGGCCAGTCCGCTTATGATCAAGACCTGTTTCTTCGCGAGTGCTTTCGCAATGTCAGCAGCCGCACTGAGACCCATGCGGGATGCTTTTCGTGATCCAACAATTGCCACCCTTGGTCTCGGTATTGGGATTTCCATGGGACCCGAGACGAAGATTTCTGGCGGCGCGTGCTTCTCTTCCACATCATTGAGTGGGCCTAGCAGTTGTTCGGCGGTTAGGCTGCGGAACGTCTGGCTCAATTTGGTCTCGCTGGTTGTAGGGAGTCTGGAGATAGTAGGAATACTTTCACTCCATGAACTGGACGGTTCCGTTCCACCTAGCTCGACCCGCTGGGTGGCCCTCTTGCGAGGATATAACACGACTCTTTCAAAGTGGGCACTTTCTGAAAAATTCTATTTAAAGATGAATCGTCTCCGAATCTTGACGGGACCTCCGCAACCGGCTCCATGGCACAGGAACACTCCTGATCTTAGTCTTCGTGCTAGGCCTAGTCTACCTGGCCTCTCACGACACGTAAGTTTTCCCGTTGAGATTATATTCAGTCTAGATTAGACCCTTCTTGGGTACAGAAACTATGAGCCGCATAATCGAGGCTGAGAGTCTAACCAAGGTCTACAATGGCAAGGTCAAGGCTGTCGATCATATTTCCTTCAGTGTCGACAAGGGCGAGATATTCGGGTTCCTAGGACCAAACGGCGCTGGAAAAACCACGACCATCAAGATGCTCAACACGCTGGCAGCAATCACCGAGGGAAAAGCCACGGTCGCTGGCTACGATGTTCGGTCCAGCCCGGCCAAAGTCCGGTAGAGCATAGGTGTAGTCCCCCAAGAACTCACAGCAGACGACGAGCTAACCGGAATAGAGAACATGATACTGGTCGCAAAACTGCATCATGTCAAGGACGCCAAATCAAAGTCTCAGAGTCTCCTAAAGCTGGTCGACCTCCAAGACGCTTCCAGCCGTAAAGTCCGGACATTTTCCGGTGGAATGCGAAGAAGACTACAGCTGGTAATGGGATTGCTCCACGAGCCACAGGTCCTGTTCCTCGACGAGCCCACTCTCGGCCTAGACGTCCAGACCCGATCCCGCATGTGGGACTATATCAAAGGCTTGAACAAAGAGCGAGGCCTGACCGTCTTCATGACAACCCACTATCTAGAAGAGGCCGACAGCCTCTGCGATCGAATCGCCATCATCGACCATGGGACCATCAAGGTCAGCGGCCCACCAACACAGCTCAAAGAGACACTAGGGGGAGACATTGTCACTCTCCAAGTCTCAGACACACAAGAAGATCTCACCAGTTATTTCCAGCAGTTGGAAGGAGTCAAAGAGGCCACGCGAACAGGGAATACGTACCGTATCAAACTGCCTCACGCAGAAAAGGCTCTTCCATCAATTGTCCAAGGCGTCCTCAACAAGAATCTCTCAATCAAGGAGATCAGTTTCAGCAAGCCAACACTCGACCAGGTCTTCCTCGAAGTCGCGGGCAAATCAATGCGTGACGAGGAGGCCCAGAGCAGCGATAGCGGCTGGGAAAACTTCCGGATGCAACGGGTGAGAGAATGATCAGCGAAACACTCGCGTTATCCGCGAGAGCACTACGCAAATGGTTCCGCAACCCCGCCGCAGTCCTACCAGGATTCTTCATCGCCCTCTTCTACGTCCTTCTACTAGGATCTAGTTTCAATCCCTCGAAGCTCGTCCCGGCAGGAGCGCCGCCACAAGTCGCCGCGACTATCCTGCAGCAATCGTTCAACGGAGCCCCGACATACATCACATTTCTAACGCCAGGCGTGATATGCATAATCCTCGTGTTCAACATGGCCTTCGGCGGAATAGACCTTGTACTCGACCGGCAACTAGGCTATCTAGGAACACTTCTCACAGCCCCGATTCCCCGCGCGGCCATCTATCTCTCCGGAGTCATCCAGAACCTTGCCAAAGTCATGCTCCTCGCCGTCCTCACCTTCCTCGTCGCACTCATCATCCCCAATGGCCTCCAGCTACCCAGCACCTTCAACGCTCTCGACTTTCTGGGAACATTCCTCGCATTCGGCCTGCTCGGCCTAGGACTGTCGCTTGTCTTCACGGCTCTCGCCCTGAGCGTCCGCCAGATCGACTCGCTTGTAGCAATAGTCAACTTTCTCACGCTGCCCATGACATTCACGAGCAACACGTTCTTCCCACTGACAAGCTTCCCAGACTGGCTCCTAACAATCGCCAAGCTAAACCCGATAACCAAAGCGAACGAGGCAGCACGCCTCCTCATCGTATACGGAACTCTAACGTCCGAGCAACTGACGACGTGGGTGAACGACATGCTCTACCTCGTCGGATTCGCAGCCGTCCTCGGCATCCTCGGATACCTCGCAGCCCGAAGAGCCCTACGCCCAGAGTAGACTTTCGCTAGTCCGTCGATCTCAATTGTTGGTTTTGCTCGACCCGTTGCTTCATTGCTTGTTCCATTGCTTCAAACCCTTTCCGTCCGCCCTCGACGAACTCGTTACCGACCAACCGTGTCGCTAGACCTGTGAACTTGGAAGACTGTTTGAATCGGGTCCTGTTTTCCCCTATCAGTTCGAGGATGAAATGGTGCTCTCCCGTGAAAATTCCAGGAATGTGTCCTTGCCAGGCTACTTCTTTGGGCTGAACCACGCTGAGCACTTTTGGATGGAATTCCATGCTTCTTCCCCCAGGAGGTTGGAGGACCATCCGCAACTGGTTGCCGGCTTTCAATTCGCCTTCGGCTTCCTTGATGAAGGGATTCCATTCCTTGAACCTCGATAGATCCGTGAAGACTCCCCAGACCAGATTGGGAGGCGCGTCGATCTCGATCTCCGTGTGAACTTCCTTCAAGTTGTACTACTACCGCTTTGATTGGATCTGTTGTGTTATCCCGTGTAGGTCAATGAAGACCCATCGCCAGACGATCTTTCCGTCCTTGACCCGGAACATATCCACCATGTCGTAGCTTACGGTTCGACCGGTTGGTGGGATTCCGAGGAACGGTCCGGTGTGTTTTGCCTCGATCTGCAAGCGGAAGACTGCCATTTCCCTGTCTTGGATGACATTCTCGATTGTTGGCTTGATCTCGGTCATGGCGGCCCCGAATCCATTCATCCAGTTCTTCAACGCAGCATCAAAACCAGTTGTCCACCCTGTTAAACCGACGCAGTTCTCTGTGTAGTGTTGGAGATCGACGACCTCTCCGATCTTGTCGAATTTCCCCGTTGAGACGTACGTCTGGAATACTTGATAGATCTCGGCTGGGGACCGCGCGATCGATTGCTGGCTCATATGATTCCCGCCCCGTGGAACGGCATTATAGCTTCGATGTTGTACAGTGTACAACAAGGCCCGCCCGTTCAACGTTAAGAATCCACGTCGAGGCACCTCCCAACGATTAGCATTTGAGTTCGGCAAAGAAGGAGACCGTTCTCCGGACACTTAGGATTCCCAGACAATTGTATGAGACTCTCCAGCGAGATGCGACAGAGAGAGACTCCAACTTGAACGCGGTAGTTTCCAGAGTTCTGACAAGATACGCAGAATGGGACCGCTACGCAGAAAGGTTTGGAATGATCTCGTTTTCTAAGGAAGTCTTCAAAGGAATACTTGAGACAGCAGAACCTGGAAAACTGTTCAAAGCAGCACGAGAGTTCGGATCCCGAACACCAAAAGCGGGAATACTCTTCTGGTTCAAAGAAGCAACCCCGCAAACCTTCCTAGCCGGGCTCTCCAACCTGTTCAAGTACGGCGGAATCGGAGAGGCCGAGACCAAAACAGGCTCCAGCCAGCATGTGATAGTAATACGGCATGACCTCGGAATGAAATGGTCCAAGTTTCTACGAAACTATCTAGAGGCGGCCGCTGAAAGCGTCCTCTCGACTCGCCCCAAATTTGACGTATCCTCAAGTCACGTCAGCATGCGACTCTCCGTTCCAGCATCTCCCTGACCCGCAACAATTCGCTTAGGGGAACATAGACTGTCGAAAGGTCCCGAGACTCGCTTACGGGCCTAATCCGGAGTCTCGTTAGACAGAACTATTAGACTGGAGTTCTGTCTCCCGCTGGCCGTGGAAGAGCCTTAGGGCCACAGGCACGCTAGCTACTAGGACGAGTCCGTACCCTCCAACTTGAATCCAACCATTCCCGATCCCGTATGCGACCGGACCCATCATCGGGCCGCTCAGTACCATGAGGAAGGAGGCCCATTTCGGAATTATTCTTGTTCTCCAGAACCCGGCTCCTAGCACGACGTATGCGAGCTGATGTCCGATAACCCATCCCGCGGCAATTATGTAGTAGATCTGCCAGTGCATGTACAACTGATTCAGCACTGACACTGCAACAGCGTCATTGCCAGCCCGCGCTAGATCATAGTAGACGAACTCCGCCACTCCAATAGCACCCCACGGAATACTTCCAAACCATCCCAGAACAATGCCAATTGTTGCAAGCTTCCAAGATCGCTCCTTCAGGAGAGCGCCTAGCCCAACATAGCTCAAGGGACAGATGTACGGAATGACAACGCCGAGAGTCAGAAAGACACTCATGACAGCGGGGTCAGCAGCCCTGAACGCGGCAAGTGCCCCGAGAGGATCAGCGCTCGTCGGACACTGTGGATTGCCGTACTGGGGACAAAGAGAGAACCAACCTGCCAGCAACATAGGGGCCGCCAAAACAGAGCAGGCTAAGACTAGGAACTTCAGCCGATCAAACGGATTCAAGATTTCAACGTCCCCATAAGACAGACCCTTGGTCCGATCACACTTTTTGCTATAAAGCCGTGATTAGTGCGAGTTAGAAAAGAAGAAATCTGAAGACTGAGCTCTCTACTCGGCCTCGCGAGGAAGGATTGTCAGTCTTGACAAGTCGTTCTCCGGCTCAGACGCCATCATTGCCGGCGTCAGGACCCGAGCAGCAGACATTCGTGGAGAAGATAGCTGGACTGACGCGTCTGCCCTATCCTGTCTCCTTAATAATACTGGGGATTTTTCTTGGGCCTCCCAGCCTCTTCCCTTTTTTTCTTCTTGAACCCCATGAACCCCGGAAAAAAAA
>CAYRXJ010000101.1:0-5650 GCA_964428235.1 uncultured Candidatus Bathyarchaeia archaeon
CAGGGGAGTGTTCGTCATTGATCACCAGAAGGATCCGCTCACCAAAAGATTCACTGAGCTAGCAGAGAACATGATCGGAATTATTGACAGGGCCTTTGATAATGTACAAGATTACAATGAGGGATCCGCCTCTCAACCGCTTAGCTAATACGCGGACAAGCTCGTTTTTTCTGCCCGCACTCGAAAATTTTCTGCACCGACGAAAATTCTAGGATTCTTTACAATCGTTGTCATGACCTATGACCCGTCAACAATAATTCAAAAGAGTGATGTGGAGAAGTGAAAACATTTTCCAAACTTTATCTTCTCTCTTCCTGAGTCATCCGACTGCACCTTGAGTTACCAGATGGCCGATGAATATTTCCAGAGGATTCATCAGATAATGTCCCTCCTCGACGATGAAAACGTCGAGATCATCGGGGCGATGAAAAAGTTCGGCCCTCGAAACCTACAATCAATCGCACGAAAGTCCGGCGTTCCCTATCCAACAGTTTACACCCGTGTCAACAAGCTTGGTACGCAAGGCCTCCTCGACACTTGGACCTATCCCAATCTCGCCAAGATCGGGCTGGCCCGATCAATGGTGCTCCTAACCCCCGTCCCGGGCAAGGAGATTGTAGCGAGTGAAGCGCTCAAGATTCCCGGCTACTGGCTATGGATAGCCAGATGCACCGGCGAGTGTAACGGGTATTATTCGCAGCACGCGGTTCCAGTTGAAAATCGCCAGGACTTCGTTCAGTTCCTTGACCAGATCGTTTCGTCAGGTCTGGCCACGAACTATCGTATCTTCTGGCTGGGGGACTATCATTCTCATATTCCGAACTTCGAATACTATGATTTCAAGAAGCGAGCGTGGAAGTTCGACTGGCCTGCATGGCTCAGCCTTTTCACAAAAGGCAAACCTCAGAACATTCCCGAAGAGAAAGAATCATCGAAGGACGATTTTGACAAGAACGATCTCTTGATCCTGAAAGAGCTGATGAAAGACGCGCGTAAGAAGCTCTCTGAACTCTCCCAGATGATCGGCATGACTCTGCCCGCAGCCAAGTACAGATTTGACAATCTAGCCCGCCGAGGATTTCTCCAAGACTACGTCGTCCAAGTTCTACCTTACCCGCCGGAAATCTCCGATCTCTACGAAGTCCGCCTAGATTTTGGCGAGCATAAAGCCATGATCGCAAAAGAGAACTTCTTCAAACGCCTCCCGTTCGTCCTGAACTACTCACGGATCAATGGCACCAACTCGATAACCGTAAGAGTATACCTCCCAAGAACCGAGATCAACAATCTCCTGACTCTGTTATCCGCTCTCGTCAGAAGCAGTGCGATAGATCGATTTTCCTACATGCTCTTGGATCCAATGACCATTCAGGCTCAGACGTTTCACTACAAAGCCTTCGAAGACAAGTCAGGCTGGCACTACGATAATCACGAATACTTAGCATCCCTGAGAAAACTAGCTTCGTCCGACAAGCTAGAACTTCCTACTACGGCCTTTCAAGCCTCGAAAGGCTCGAGTATTACTCTGATGTAGCGAACCGACACAGAACCGATTCCTTCGAATCCGTTTCTTAGCCCCGGACTACTGCAAAGTAGGCGCCACCAGGTTCTGGAAGGTGACCTTCATCCCGTCTTCCTTATCGAAGGCAGACGAGATCTTTCGCAACTCCTCGAAATATTGGAGGTTGTCATACTGCCAACCCGTACCATCATCATAGCTCTTGAAGGCAAAAGTCTGAGTCTGAATTGTCAAGGGGTCAAGCAGAATGTACGTGAACCCTGAGAGAACCCCAGTACGAGACAAGGCCGACAGCATTGTCAGAAGATTGTTCCTCTCAGTTCTTGGAACGTACATTCGAACTGTAATAGAATTGGAGCCTTCAACTCTGGAAAGCGTCCGAACGATGGGAAGCGTTGCAAGCACCTTCTCGCCGTGCGTCAAGCCCTCAGGCGTTTTGAAGTCTAGAATCATCTCGTACAGATCCGATATTTCTGGAGCGTACGGGAGCATGTCGATCACGTACTCTTGGATGAATCCTGATCGGGCGAGGTTGTCGAACCGATATTTGACGGCCGGTACTGTCAGATCAAGCATGGTTGCAAGCTGGGTCAGTTTGGTTCGACCGTTCTTGATCAGCTCCTTGAGAATAATCAGGTCCTTCTTGTCGAACGGCGAGGGAGAGAACGTCTCCTTGCGTCGAGCAGGAGAAGGCTTCGCTGCCAGAGCTTCAAGCCAGCTCTGCCAGTCAAACGTCCAAGTCTTCTTCTTGACATCGTAATAGCTAAAATCCGGGAGCGGCGACCGCGCCTCCTCAAGCCATAACAGCCGGTACTCCGAGCCAATGCCAGACGCCACGACTTTCTCAACGTACTGCTCAAAGTCCCAGCGCTTCTCAAACGGGATCGCGTGAGTCGAATAGAAGCCATTGAACTGGCCTATACACCTAATCAGTCTAAGCCAATATCCCGGGACCCGGAGAGCGTCCGGCGCAAGAAGCTCTCTGCCCGGTTTCGTCTCCAGAAGGACCATGGCTCGTGCGAGTCCGATCTTCGCATAGTTCGGATGGATCCAGGTTCGCAACAGGGCCTCTTTCTCGAGCTTGCCGACTCTCGCGTGGACTGTCGGTCGGGGAATACCTGTCTTGTTCGCGATGAGCTGGAGGTTTCGTAGACCATATTTCCGCATTGCAGTGATTATCTCGATGTTTTCTGCGTCCAAGAACGATACGAAACGGTTGATCTTCTCCAGATACGCTTCTGTGGTAATCTGGCTCAAATATGGTCAAAAGAAAATGGAGGGTTATCGAACTTTTCAATGTTTTCCCTATTCATGGGGGAAGCTGTTTGGGGTCGGGGGACCTTTATCGCCGCCGCTACCGCTACCGTCGTAGAACATGCACACACTCACCTCGCGTAAGGGCGGGACAGATGTTTAACTTATGTTATTCCATAAGGGTTTTTTCGAGCGTATTCTTAACAATATTCCGAGTTAGGTTTATCTCCGCTCGTCGCCTCAATAGGCGAGATCGTCGATGGAGACCAGGCTACGCGAGGAGAGGGCAGCAACACAGGAAAAAGTCCGGCATTTTCTTGGCCGCTATCCAGAGTACGAGAAGACGCTTCGACTGGCAGTTGCACATGAGGAGTCCACGGGGTCCATGAACGGGAAGGGATGGCAGTGGCACGATGTCGACACCCACCCGACCAAGTTGATTCGGCTTGTAACCGAGGGAATCGCCCGGATTAGCCTGAGATCACGTCAGGCGACCTACTATCTCCTCAGAGAAAGGACAGTTGTAAAGAAAAGTTTGAACGAGCAATCATAGCATTCGCTGAGCGCAACTGGTTCCAAGAGTCTCACCTGTTTTGCAAGACGTGCTTCGGGTTTAACCCGTATACAAGAGACCGCGTTCCTAGTTACACTATCCTAAACTTTCAAGTTCTTCCCTTTCAAAACGTAAGAGATGCAACAGGCCGTACTTCAGTTGCGAACACACACGACGAGGATGGTTTTGTGCGCACTAGTGATAGTGAGCATTCTGGTCTTTGCTTTTGCTACCCCCGCGCGAGCAGCAGGTGAAACGTACACTCTAACAACTACTCCAACTCGTGTTCAGGAGGCGAATGGTTCAGGAGTCACGATAGTAGTAACAGTCCACAACGCTATGTTCTCAGCGGTCGGAATCCCCTACGCTTTTTCCACAGCGGTGGCAGATCCGTCCGGGTCTTCTAAGACTGCGTCAAGTAATGTGCTCTCTGTGACATCGTCTTGGTCATTCTCGCTGAGTTATCCATCGGGCTTTAGCGGCGCGTCCATGAATCTCGTTGGAATATATTCGGTTAATGTCTCACAGACCGTTCCTACGATGACGTCCAATGTCGTGAGTGGGTCCTTTCTTGTCGGCATTACTGACTTGACTTCTTACCAGAGAACCAATGCTGTACAGATCCAAGCGGGAGGGTATCTTCCCACAGACACGATAAATGTGACCGTCACACGATCCTCGGGGCTTGTAACAGCGTTCAAGGTTTCTACGACTCCTAACACAAGCGGACTTGTCTTCGTATCGTGGCAGACGCTTCCAGGTACGACGACAGGGCTCTACACTGTCAACGTGATCGGGAAGAACACTCCAGCCAAAGCCGTTCCAGACACTCAGCAGTTCATCGTGTATCCGACAAATATCACAGCTTCAAATTTCAGCGTCAACAAGAGCGCACTCGAAAAATCGGAAGGACAAGCGTTCAGCTTCAACGCCACATACATCAACGGCGGACTTGTCACTCAAGGTTCGACGATGATACGGTTCACAGAGCCTGACGGGACAACGACCCATCTCGCCGGCGCCACTTACAATTCTTCTCTTCGAGAGTTCAATGGTGTTTTCGCGATTCCTCTAAGCGGTGAAACTGGCGCTTGGAAGGCCACGCTCGATCCGCTCAGTCTCACCGACTCATACGGGAACGGAGGCCCTCTCGCAACATCGAGTCTAACCTTCAACGTCTTGCCGGCCACGTTAGTGGTTACGCTTCCATCGTCAAGTCAAATCTTCAACGTTGGAGATACACTAACGCTGCAAGCGTCAATTCTCACACCCGGGGTGAGCAATTTCACGCAAGGCTCAGTTCAGGCCAGCATGACACTCTCTGGTCGGCAGGTCGGCTCGCCTTTCAGTCTCACATACGATCCAACCAGAGGACAATGGGTTGGAAGCTACAGGGTAGCGCCTACGGATCCAACGGGCGCCTGGCTCTTCACAGTCAGCGCCTCTGACAGTTACGGTAATTCCGGCCAGAGCTCGGTGGTCTACGCAGTAGCAGGAGGAAGCCAGCCTTCCACGTCGATGCTGTGGAGTTACGTTCTCGCTGTACTTCTTGTCGCGGCCTTCGGTTTCATCATACTAATCACCAGAAAGAAAGGACTGACCCGTAGAGAAGTGAAGCTGGACTTACAGGCGATCAAGACGCAAGCGGACAAGGTGAAAGACGATGACTTTCTCAAGTCGATTCACGCGCAGCTTCAGAGAAGGAAGAAAGAGGTAGGACTGGAGAAACCAGACAAGAATGACTAGAAGCATAGCAGTACACTCTTACAAGGGCGGGACTGGAAAGACAACCCTAACTGCCAACGTTGCTGTCGCCCTTGCACTCAAGGGCCGTAGAGTCGGCATAATGGATATGGATCTCGAAGGGCCCGGGCTCCACGTCTTCTTCAACATAGATCCGAGCGAGGTTCGGTTCACGATGAACGACGTTCTGGCGGGTGTGGCAGCACCAGAAGCCGCGGCCATTCGGATGAGCGAGAGGATGGGCTTCAACCACGGTGAAATCTACTACTGTCCGGCTAGCACAAGAGTCGCGGAGATCATGCGGACCCTTAAGACAGGGTACGAAGTCGACATGTTCGAGAACGCAGTAAAGAGACTGCAGGAAAGATTTGGCTTACACTATCTGTTCATCGACACGCATCCAGGCATCCAGCACGATACTCTTCTAGCCCTAGGCGTGTGCGATCATCAGGTCTTGGTCTCCAGGATCGACCAACAGGACATTTTCGGGACAGGTGTCATGATCGAGGTGTCCCAAACGTTCGAGAAACCTGTCCACCTCGTGCTTAACCTGATACCGCCGAGAGTCCGGGAAGCCGAGG
>CAYRXJ010000102.1:0-5604 GCA_964428235.1 uncultured Candidatus Bathyarchaeia archaeon
TTGACGACAAATTGCCAGCCCTTACCTTGCAAACCAAGTCAAGTGGCAGGAATCTTCGACCTGAGAAGCCCGCTCAACCTCGTCTTTGCAACAAAGATTGTTACAACAGACTTTGGATTGTCCATGTACTCTCTCTGGTTCCTGCACCGCGTAGACTCAGAAACGCGAACACTAAGTATTTCAGATTCGTCCATGTCGGATAAGAGGACTCCGAAGTCAAGATTGCTCAAGAACCCATTTGAGATCGAAACGGTTTCAGCCCAGAAGCAGACTGATCTAGCAGATAATATGAGTCGTTTGGGTGAAGAGGGGTAGACGATGAGAGCGTACGATGTAGCGGTAATTGGCGCAGGACCTGCCGGTGTAATGGCGGCATGGAAATCAGCCGAGTCAAATGCTAAGACGGTGTTACTGGAACGAGATGCTTCTCCAGGAAAGAAAGTATGCGCTGAAGGCGTCCTATCGGAAGTCCTACATGACGCTGAGGTGAGACCATCAGCCGATTTTGTCGCGAACGAAATTTCAGGAGCGGTCCTCTAGGCACCGGTTGAAACTAATACGGTTGAACTAGGCGGCGAAGGCTACACCCTTGACAAGCCAGCATTTCTCGGGGGGTTGGCCGGAAGGGCAAGAGATGCTGGCGCTGAGATCTGGTATAAGAGTCCGGTCGAAAACGTCGAGCGTCGCAACAAGGGCGTTGAAATCGCTTGCAAGTCGGAGACCGGATTCGAGACAATAAGCGCTAAAGTAGTTGTTGGGTGCGACGGAAGTGGATCGATACTCGCGAGACGTTTCTTCCCTCGAAAAGACTATCAAACAATCACGGCAATGCAATACTCGATGACTAACTGCAAAGTCGAAGACGAGTCAAAGTTAGAGATTTACGTGGGTCACGAAAAAGCACCATCCGGATACGTCTGGGTCTTCCCTAAAGGGAAGGGTGAGGCCAACGTCGGAATCGGGATCAAGGGTTCGGGAGCCAAACTTCTCCTCGATAAATTCGTTGAAAATCACGAAAGAGCACTCGGGTCTGCCAAAATAGAGAGCACCCTTGCAGCACCGGTCCCTGTTGGTGGCGAGGTTGCTAATTACGTTGATGACAACATGATGCTTTGCGGGGACGCTGCGGGACAGGTTATCCCGCTAACCGGAGCCGGAATTCACACCGGGCTAGTCGCCGGGAAGATTGCGGGCGAGGAGGCTGCGTCTGCGGCTTTGAACGGGACGACAGGATCTGAACATCTCAAACGGTACCGTGACAGATTCGATAGAATCTGGGCCGATCGAATAGCCAACAGTCTGAAAGCCTTAGACTCCTTTGAACGATTTTCGGACCCTGAGCTCAACATCATAACAGGCCTTCTGGAGGGACAGGATTTGGTCGACATGGCGAACGGAGTGAGCCCAACTCGAGCCGTCGGTCTCCTAGCACGCCACCCTCTCCTCGCCATGAAAGTCGCCTACCAACTCTTAACGGGCTAGGGACGCTCACGATGGGTCCAGTAGAATCAACCCTAAACCGAGCAATTGATGATCGTGGCTGCATTCATCTCTCACTTATTGACCCCGAGAGATTTACGGACCGACTGGCGAGCTCTCTAACGGAGTTGGAGGGCTCAGGTACAACGGCGATAATGGTTGGAGGATCGACCGTCGGGTCCGTTGATCAACTGGATGCTACTGTTCGTAGGATCAAAGGAGTGACGAGCCTCCCAGTAATCCTCTTCCCAAATGGTCCTGGCGGAGTAAGCCGTTTCGCGGATGCAATTTTTTTCATGTCACTGCTCAACTCTTCGACGCCCCGATTCTTGATTCGTTCCCAAGTGAAGGGTGCCCCAATTGTCAAGAGGTTCAAACTGGAACCAATTTCCCTCGGGTATCTTGTTGTCGGGGATTCGGAAACCGCGGTCAGCTTGGTTGGACAGGCCGACAGAGTACCCTATTCGAAACCTGAGGATGCTGTCTCTTACTGTCTTGCGGCTCAGTATCTCGGCATGCACTTTGTCTACCTAGAAGCAGGAAGTGGCGCGGACCGCCCGGTCGACAACACGATGGTTGAACAAGTAGTTTCGGCACTCGACATCCCGGTAATTGTTGGAGGAGGAATAAGAACAGCTGACCAAGCTCGGGCTCTGGCTCTGGCAGGAGCCTCTGCTATCGTAACGGGGACACTTCTGGAGAGAGAGGGCCCGAATCCAATCAAAAGTATCCTCTCGGCAGTAAAACGTCCAAAGTGAATTGAGAGTGACCCGGCATGAAAATCGCGGGGTCGATGGCACAGTCGGAGCTTTCAACTTCATTCGAAGAGTAGGTTTCCCTGGAACGATCGAAGTAGTCTCGGGCTTCGCGACAATAGCAATCCTATCTTCGATAATCTCTCTGCCGATAAACGGAGAAAACTTGGGAGCAACCTTGATTCTCCCACTAAGTGTAGTGGTATTCCCGAGCATTCTAGGAGAAGCACTTGTTGCTTACACGATTCTCCGACAAGACGATGTGTTGGACTTTCGAAGGCTCATGGGAATGGAGATTATTTCTTGGCTGCTGCTAGTAATTTGCTTGCCCTTTTCGGCCATCATAGGGAATCTGCTATCCAACTCAATGCTATGGCAAGATCCCCTATATCTCCTGATTACCATTTCATTGCCGATCAGGTTTCTTACCATCAATTCGATCTTATCAATTCCAGAATGGAGGAAGATGGTGGCCTCCGCCCTCCCACCGAGTCTCTCGATCATCGCGCTTTCAATACTCGGTTTTAACCCCAGCGTCACGGATATCAACAGTGCCTTGCTGGTTCGAGGAATCTTCGCCTTCGTTCTTGGAACAGGAATTACCATTACAGGAATCTGGCGAATAGTTCGGAGCGTTGAGGAATCAGGTTCACACCAGGTTCGTGATTCCCCACTAACCCTCTTCCGAGCATTCCTGAAACACTGGCTGAGGTCGGATCCCAGCTCGCTAGAGATCCGCCTTAGCGCGCTAGGGACAAGAGGAACGATTGAAGGGTCGGTGCTTTCATTTTCTGGTCCTAAAGGGAGTATTGGGTGCATAGTGGCTTCTAATTTTCACCCAGGTCCATACCGTGACCTCGGGAGTGCAGGCCTTCCATCTCGCCTAAAAGCCACAATCGAAAAGTCCGTAGGAGGGACTGCTGAAGTCCCCCATGGGATCTCGAACCACCAACTCAATATTGTCTCTCGAACGGACGTGGATCAGGTCATCGAGAAGGCAGTGGAGAACTATCCTCGCCAAACTTCAATCGTTGATTCCACTCCTATGGTCCGGACGAAGGTAGATGAGGCTCAGGCGTCTGGTCAACTATTCGGAAACATCGCCTTTCTGACCCTGACGCTCTCACCGACTGACATGGAAGATCTCCCGGCGAGAGTAGCCATTGATATTGACAGGGCGGCGCAAACGCTTGGATTGGTGACAGTCATAGCTGATGCTCACAACAGTCTGTCTCATCAAACCTCTATAACCTCCGACCAAGCTCAGAAATTGGTTCGCGCATCAATCAAAGTGCTGGAGCAATTGTCCGTCGTCCAAAAATCCGAATTCAGAGTCGGGTCATCATCAGACAGTCTGGCAGAATTTAGCCTTGAGGATGGGATAGGTCCGGGAGGACTCTCTACTCTTGTCGTTCAGAATGGAAGCCAAGCTGTGGCTTATCTGACTATTGATGGAAATAACATGTTAACTGGGGTAAGGGAAGCCATCTTGGAGGATCTTAGAGGTATCGGGATTTCAGACGGAGAAATCATGACTACCGACACTCACCTAGTGACAGGACTTGCTCGGTCGCGACTCGGTTACTATCCAGTTGGCGCCCACCTTGACCTGCAACTACTAACGCAGAAAGCGCGAGCATCGGTGCAAAAGGCCCTAGCAGGAATCGATAGTTCGAAAGCCGGATTCTCGAAGTTCACGCTCGATGTGGGCATTCTCGGAACCGAGTCATTTCAGGAGATTACGGGCTTCGTAGGCAGAATTGCGCGACGAATCGCCAGACAATTCTATGTTCTGGAACTGCTTGTGCTTGCCTCGACTTTCGTTGTTCTATTGGTCCCGTGATAACTTTGGAAGCCGATGAGTCAGTCCACTACATGCAACTTCCACGTGAAGTCATAGTAGGGAAAAATGTACTTGACCGAACTGGAGAGGTTTGCACAAGGCTCGGGTTCAAAGGCACGGCTCTGATAGTGTCAGGATCCATAACCTATCCGTTGGCCGGCGAACCTGTTGCAAAATCAGTTGCAAGAAGCGGAGTTCATGTCGACCACATCATCGTCAAGGATTCTACCGAGCAAGTTGTTGGACAAATCCTAGAAACCATCAAGCGAGCGAAAGCCTCAATCGTGCTCGGCGTTGGCGGAGGCAAGGACATCGATCTAGCGAAACTCGCATCGGCAAAATCAAGAGTTCCGTTCATGAGTATCCCGACAGCAGCAAGCCACGATGGGATCGCAAGCCCCTACGCCTCTATCAAGGGAGGGACGAGACCCTATTCGATACGAGCCCAAGCGCCAGTCGCGATACTTGCAGACATTGATGTTATCATGGAGTCACCCTACAACCTCCTAGCCGCGGGGTGCGGCGACATCGTCGCAAAGTTCACAGCGGTCAAGGACTGGCAACTCGCGCACAAGCTGAAGAATGAATACTACGGAGATTATGCGGCGGACCTAGCTTTGATGAGTGCCGAGCTAGTCACCAAGAATGCGAAAGACATCATAAAGCGTGACATCGAGGGAATCCGAACAGTAGTTGAGGCACTGATAAGCTGTGGTGTTTCGATGAGTATCGCCGGAAGTTCGCGACCCTGCAGTGGTGCTGAACACCTGTTTAGTCACGCACTAGATCTGGTTGCTGGAGAGACAAGCCTCCACGGGGAAAGAGCAGGGGTCGGCGCTATACTGTGCGCTTATCTCCAAGGGGGAAATTGGGAGTCGATTAAGTCGTTCCTGAAGGAGATTGGAGCTCCGGCAACAGCGAAGGAACTTAATGTCACCTCAGAGCAGATCGTCAAAGCTTTGACCATGGCCCACAGTCTTCGTCCAGAGCGATACACAATTCTCGGGGAAAGCGGTGTAGCGGAGGCGGCCGCTGAGAAAGTCGCCCGGACTACGGGCATCATCTGATGCCTGATGAAAGCCACCGCTCGAGCCTACGCAATACAAGGTCTCGTGAAATATCACGGATTGAGAAACGTAAAACTGAGACTGCCATTTCACGATAGCATCTCGGTTTTCATGAAAGCTCTCCCGACCGTCACCACGGTCTCATTCGACCGAGATCTCAAAGCTGATCATCTACGGATAAACGGAAGGTCGCCATCTCGAAGAGAACAAGAACGAATGCTCGTTGTGATTGACCGAATTAGACGACTTTCAGGCCACAGAGCGTTGAGAACGAGAGTCGAGTCGAGGAATCCTTATGTTAAGGGAAAGGGACTGGGTTTCTCTTCGTCCGGATTCGCTGCACTAGGACTCGCAGCCGCTAGCGCACTAGGCCTCAACTCCAGTACAGAGGACCTCTCGGCGATCGTTAGGCTCGGAGCGGGCCCCGCCACCCGAAATCTGACGGGCGCCTTTTCGGTCC
>CAYRXJ010000103.1:0-5551 GCA_964428235.1 uncultured Candidatus Bathyarchaeia archaeon
GCTGGTCCCGTTTGCCCGAACTGCAAGTCGACGAACCTGAGCGATGACTGGACCGGCTTCGTTGTAGTGATCGAGCCCAATGGCTCAGAAGTAGCTCGACTAATGGGCGTAAAGGTTCCAGGAAGATTCGCTATCCGGGTAAGATAGACATCTTCGACCTAACTGCGCCACTTTCAGGTCGAAAGAAAACTAGCTTCTCGAATTACTTCGTCCCGTAGTCTGTGAAACTGCAGGCGCCGCAAACCCATCTTTGTGTGGGCTGTTTGTGGGCAGCCATCACCGATCCGCAACGAGGGCATTTCCGGTTTTTCAGTTTGGTCGTAGATCCAGAAATCTCGTAGAGTTCGCTTCTCATTCGTAGCTTCTTCTGTTTCGGTTTTGCCTGCGCTGGTGCCTGCGACATGTCCGGTTTGCCGACGGCTTGTTGCCATATTTAGTGTTGTTTATTCTGGTCTATCGAAACCTTCATAAAAGCCGGCCATCGTGTCGCTGGCGGCCGATGAGAGTGAGTCTGGATGGCACAAAAATCCGTCTATGTCCGATTCCAAGTTCCCAAAGAAGCCGTTGACAAGGCCTATCAGCTTCTCCAAGTAGCGAAAGACACGGGAAAGCTTCGCAAAGGTACGAATGAGTCAACCAAGGCAATAGAACGTGGAATTGCCAAACTAGTAGTTATAGCCGAAGATGTTGAGCCGCCGCAAGTAGTTGCTCATCTTCCAATACTATGTGAGGAGCGTAAGATATCGTATCTCTATGTCCCGAGCAAGCTCGAACTGGGCAAGTCTGCGGGATTGGACGTTGGATCTGCAGCGATATCGGTAGTCGAACCGGGAGACGGGGCTCAATCGCTCAAAGATATTTTGAAAATAGTTGAGAATGTCAGGAAGACCGGTGGCGGGAAGTGAGTAAGGGAAAGGACCGCTCCGATGAGCCACTAATCCCGGCCGAGGTCACCCAAGTAATCGGGCGAACCGGCGTCACCGGAGAGGTAATCCAGGTCCGAGTCAGAGTCCTAGAAGGCAGAGACAAGGGACGAATTATCACTAGGAATGTCAAAGGTCCTATACGGCTTAATGACGTTCTCATGCTGAGAGAAACAGAGAGAGAAGCGAAGAAGATCAGGTAGGGCGTAAGCGACGCCAAAGACGTTCAAGTGTTCATTCTGCGGGAAGAACTTTCCAAACTCAACCGGGATCATGCATGTCAAGAACGACGGGACCATTCTCTACTTTTGTTCTCGCAGATGCAGAGTGAGCACGCTCTCGTTCAAGAGAGACTCTCGCAAGCTAAAGTGGACCGCTTATTACGGAAAGAGAGAGAAGGGACGCTGAGCACCGAACACGCCACAAAGACTTTCGCATTCCTTAAACCTGAGGCTCTACAGTCGAAGGTCGCGGGAGAAGTCATCAGCAGGCTCGAGAGAAAGGGTTTCACGATCAGACAGCTCCGACTGCACGAGATTACAAAGAAAGAAGCCGAAACACTTTACGTGGTTCACAAGGGCAAACCGTTCTTCCAAGAACTTGTAGACCATATAACTTCCGGACCTGTCGTACTAATGATCCTTGAAGGAACCAATGCCGTGGACACTCTTCGTCGAGTTATCGGCGCTACAAATCCACAATCCGCAGACCCTGGAACTATCAGGGGAGATCTATCCTTATCAATTACGGCGAACATAATTCACGGGTCCGACAGCTCTGAGAATGCCAAGAGAGAATCTGCGATCTTCTTCCAGCACTCAATCTGACCCTGAGCCTGTTCATTATGGAAAAGAAAATTCTCCGCAAAGAAGCCATCACATCCGCGCATTTGAATGATGTCTGGGTTGCCTGGACAACGGGAACAGGCCTCACCAGTTTTCTCGCACCGAAAGTCAACATTAAGCTCGAAGATCAAGGTCCGTTTGAGATATTTTTCGATCCGGAAGCCCCGCTCGGGTTCAAAGGAACTGAGGGTTGCAAGCTTGTCGCCCTTGAGCCTATGAACACGCTATCAGTGGAGTGGAAGGCACCACCACAGTTTCCAAATGCTCGCAGGCAAAAGACGCTAGTGAACATCTTGTTCGAGAAAGTTGAAGCACTGACTAAGGTTAGAAACGAACCCTCCGGATTCGGTTGGGGAGAAAAATTGGATTAAGCCTACGAGTTCTTCAACCGCGCCTGGGATCTCGATCTTGCTAGAATGCAACAGAGATTCTCTTCGGGACCAATTGATTGGCGCAAGCCATATGTTCCGGCTTGGATAGGACTGCGTGAACAGAGAATACGAGACCACGTTTCCGTAGAGACCCGATAGGGTCAACATTATTCATTGAAGGACGCTAGCTTTATAGCAAAAGGTTGGTCGGTCGAACTGCGATCCAAGCTTGAGCGATGACATCTACATGCCCGGAGCGACAACTGTCGGACTCGTTTGCAAAGAAGGAGCTATTCTAGGCTCCGAGCGCCGATACTCATACGGAACTTTCGTGATGAGCAAGGCCGCAAAGAAAGTCTTCAAGATCACCGACAACATCGGAGTTGGCTGTGCGGGAATCATCGGGGACATGCAGGTCTTGTCTCGCGAGGCCCTAGCCTACATGAATATCTACGAATACGAACGGGGGCGAGCAGGGACGGTCAAGAACGCTGCAAAGATGATGGCAAACTTGCTCTCCGCGAGACGCCTCTTTCCATATCTCGCTCAGACAATCATTGCCGGCGTTGACGATGGGACGCCAAGCCTCTTCGTAATGGACCCAATCGGCTCAGTTCTCGAAGACAAGTTCGCTGCAGTCGGGACTGGCGCTGAGGTTGCGATGGGAGTACTGGAATCCGATTACAGAGAAGGTTTGTCGGTCGACGAGGCACGCCCCCTGATACTTCGCGCGATAAGGTCAGCTCTTGCCCGCGACATTTCCTCAGGAGACGGAGTTGACTTGTTAGTCATAACTGATGGCGGAATTAAGGAAGAATCTCACAAGTTCGAGGCCCCGAGACCCTAGAACAACGAATCCTGTTATAGGACCGTAGACCGGGTAGCTCGAACTACAAGCTTGATCTCAAAAAAAGACCTAAACACTATTCAGAAAGATCTTTCGCAGTTCGATAGGACCCGCGAGAGGATTCTTGATCTCTCCCGAGCCGCCACTCGTATGGCTTCATCCTCTATTCAAGAAATTCACCGCGGAGACTTGAAGGCCGCTGATAGCATCTTGGAAAAAGCAAGCAGCACGCTGCAAGAGATAGAGAAGTTGTGCAGTGAAGGGGCTGAACTGCGGGGCTCCAACGGAGTCATTGTTGCATTCCAGGAGTATGTTGAAGCAATCACACTCCGCAGGGTAGCGGAGAACCGAGGAATCGTGTCTATTGACGAGTCGGAGGCCGACAACCGCAGTTACGTGCTTGGATTGTTGGATGCGGTGGGAGAATTCCGTCGAATGGCTTTGAACTCCCTACGGAAAGGGGACGTCAAGAAGGCCGAGAAACTACTTGACACAATGGAAGGAGTATATGATGATCTTCAGACTCTTGAGCATACCTCGATCGTTCCCACGTTCAGGGTGAAGATGGACGCGGCCCGAAGAATCATAGAGACAACGAGGGGAGACGTCGTGACGGAGGTTAGACGATTCTCCCTCGAACAAGCTCTGGATCGCCTCGGAAAGAAGCTTGGGGAGCGATGATTGTGGGGCAAAACCGTAGTAATTGCTGAGCCGGCAGATGAAACCAGCCCACTTACTCGCCCTATACAGGCTATCAGAGATGGGGGCGGCAGAAAAGTCTGTCAGTTTCAACACTTCAGAGGTTGCGAAAGGAATAGGCGGCTCTCAGCAAACCGCGTCACGTAGGCTCATTGAAATGGAAAAGCTGGGCTTGATCGAGAGATCACGGGAAGGTCGGGAGCAAAAGCTGAGGATAACCGCGGAAGGACACCGTCAGCTATCTGAGATGTATCTCAATCTCAAGCGAGTCTTTGAAGCACCAAAGAACGACCTCTTGATCAACGGTGTCGTTTTCACTGGGCTGTCAGAAGGGTCCTACTACATTAGCCTCGACGGCTACAGAAAGCAGTTTATCTCGAAGCTTGGATTTGATCCATTCCCAGGGACACTGAACCTAAGGGTCAACAGGGAAGACCTGAACGACAGAAAGAAACTCGAAACCTACCCTTACGTCTACATTGAAGGATTCGCCAATGAGAAACGAACCTATGGACCGGCCAAGTGTTTCCGGGCACTAGTCAACGACGAAACCAAAAGCGCCATTGTCCTCCCGATACGAGCCCACTACGGGGAAGACGTAATCGAGCTAATCGCGCCGATTTCACTGCGAAAACAGTACAAACTTGTCAACGGGGACAAGGTCAGAGTTCGGATCCAGGTCAATTCCTAGCAGTTTGCATCGATCTTGCAATTCTCCTCTTGACCCGTGTACTACTGTCGAGCCCGCGGGGTCCGAAGTGCGGTATTCGGACAACTCGCACTGGCAATTTCTGTCTCTTGATCAGAGACGCGGCGGCTGATTGTATCTGGCGTTGATCGTGCCCAAAACAGAGAATGTCGGGACTGACCTCTCTTAGGATTCCAAGAAGATCTATGTCTTTCCTTCCGAGAATCGCGCGATTAACTACCCTGAGAGCGCCAACGATTTCTCTTCTCTGATCCTCAGGAATGATCGGATTTCTCCCTTTCCGGTGGCGAACCGTCTTGTCTGTTGCGACGACCACGACCAACCGAGAGCTAGGGCCGCCCTTGCGTTTCGATGCCTCGAGGAATCTCAGATGGCCAACGTGCAGTAGATCAAACGCGCCTGTTGCAAGCACTATCTTCTGCGAAGGCAAGACTGGACAGAAATTTGGACTTGTCTCTTGGGAAATAAGAGTGATTGTCCGTTAACCCTTTCTAGACGGACAGCCCTCTCTTGAGATCTTCCTTGGGTTCGTACTTCAGCATCATCGCTTGTTTCGAGGATGCTTGAGGAGCTTCGCCCTTTCTTGTTGTGATCGTGACTGGTGCATAACCGCTTATGATCGCGTAAACATAGCCGTCATCCCCTCTCTCGGTGCAGTGAACCTGAAGCTTGTAGAGGGTCTCTTTGTGTGTGAAAACCATCTTTGTGGTTTCAGCGTCGGTTATGATGACGCGGCCCCCGCAAGAAGGACAGGTCAGCCGTTCATGCCTCGCGATTTTGAGCCCGCAGTCTGGACACCAGACATCCTCGTCTCTGCGGGCGATGAATATCGACTGCCATACTCCGAGATGCTTTCTTGGACTACATGCGCTCCATTCTGAGATTGTCATGCGCGTGGCCCGAAAAGCCGAGGCACGCCCCTCCTTCCACTTGGGCAGAAGCTCGGCCTTGGCCACTTCATTACCGTTGTTAACGGCGGAGCCAGGGCCGGAGCCAAGCGAGGCTTTCAACCTGCTCTCCGCTCCCTGCGCCTTCAGGCGGTCTTCGCGAGTCGAAGCCTTCACGCGATCCGGCGAGCCATCGAGCTTGGCCTTGTTGAGCGGGTTGGTCTGACCCGAAATGAGCGGTCTGGCATTGCTCATGTCCTGCTTCATCTG
>CAYRXJ010000104.1:0-5546 GCA_964428235.1 uncultured Candidatus Bathyarchaeia archaeon
AACAAGTCGAGAAGCCCTTGAGCTAACGTGAACACACATAAAGAATGGAGACGCGAGAGAAACTCTTAATATCAATCGACTTGCGGTAACCTTAGCCCAGGAAAAAGGCCTCCAGGAAGACGAAGAGATTCGATCGAGATTCTTTCAGAGACTGGACCAGAAAATGGATCAGACGGGACCGGGGAAAGATCTCGTCAAGCTATTGGAACAATTCAAGCACGACGGGATCTCGATGGGCATCGTTACTTTTGTCAGGCAGATCCGGCTTGCAAAAAGGCTAGAAAAGTGGAATATCAGAAAATACTTCAGCACAACGATCAGTCCCGAACAGGTCTCAGAATTCAAACCATCACCTAAGCCCTACCTCAAGGCCCTTACACACATGCATCTTTCGTCTAGTGAATGTGCTGTGGTCGGGGACGAGCCAGTAGACATGCTTGGCGGAAAACGCGCAGGCACCCAGACTATCGGAATACCGAATGGCTTCTACTCAAGGGAAGAACTTGTCAAGGCGGGAGCTGACTCGATAATTACTTCCATCTACGAGTTGCCCTCTCTTGTCTCAAGATAGTGATTGTCAAATAATCTCGAAAAATCTAAGTTGATATGTTTTGAACAGCCGTGAGATCACTAAGATACTGATCGACACGGAGCTCGCCCAGTTCGGAGATGCACTCCTGAATTTCGCATATTCTACAGCCGTTACACAAACTAGCGGTCATCCTCAAGGAGTCAAGGTTTCAGATAGGATACTGGCTAGTGCCGCTGTCAAAGCAGGATTACGAAAGCTCCTCCCAAGACGGGTCGACCGAGGCGATGTTGCAAACAGCATGGAAGCATTACTGGGCCACGCATGGCTCGTGAAGGCGATAAGCTTGGATGAGATTGTAAACTACCTCAAGCCGGAGTCACTAGATCCCGCCGAGAACTTCTGTAGACTAGCAACGTTAGCCCTCTCCAAGTTAGAGAAATGACCAAGCGACAGACTTCTATCAAGAAGGAAACACGGACCTTAGGTATCGATCTATGCAATCCTAACCCGGTAGGCGTCGTGCTTCGAGGTAGCAATTTCATCGATGGGGTAATAATCTTCCCATCGAAACGCCCAGTAAACAACCGCGAGATATCCGCCTGGATCACAAAACTGAGATTCTTTCCAGAACTTCGACTGACAATGATCCATGACCCTCAGGAACGCCTTAACTCTATCGCATTGGAAAGAGTGACTAACTTACCGGTCATAGAAACTCTATCATCAGGCCAGGAATCCTCGAGAGGTTTTGCGCTCTATCGGAAAGGAAGCAGTGGATTTCAGCTGAGGAGTCGTCTTCCGAACGCTCTGATCGAAAGGATTCTATCGGTGACATCGATTAGTGCGGGTCTTCCGGAACCAGTCCGTGTCGCGCATGCGATAGCTCTTGCCAAGATTCTTCGGGAAAAAGGAGCAATTTTCCAAGCCAACAAATAAATTCGCCGGACGAGGTTAAAACAATGAACCTGTTTGCAGTTTTGTCCGAAATGCGGATCAACGCTCCTACCCGCCAAGCGCGAGAAGAAAGTGTTCATGGCCTGCGGGAAGTGCGGTTATACCAGCAATAAGGGTGACAAGCAAGTGAGTAGGCTCACCAACGAACGCGAGAAGATTGTTGTCATCGGACGAGAAGAGCAGAAGATAAGGACCCTACCAAAAGCCAAGGCAGAGTGCCCGAAATGCAACAATCACGAAGCGTTCTACTGGCTTGTGCAGACTAGAGGTGGGGATGAGTCGTCCACCCAATTCTTTAGATGTACCAATTGTGGAGCCACTTGGCGGGAGAACAGCTAGAAATTGCTGGAAAGTTCAATAGCTGAAACATCGGCGAAGAAGGAGAAGCCAGCGAATCCCATGTTCAAAGCAACAATGAACGATGCTCGCCTATTCCGCAACCTGATCGGCGCAATCTCAAGCCTGATCGAAGAGGCGGACTTCAACGCTTCCCCGGACGGCATCAAACTGCGTTCCATGGATCCATCTCATATTGCAATGGTCGACTTCGAATGGCCAAAGGCAGCCTTCGACACCTACGAATGCACGACTCCGACCAAGCTAAGGTTGAGCGTCTCCAACCTCCTCAAACTATTGAAGAGAACAAAAAGCGATGAATCAATCGAAGTTGTTTATGACGACGCGAACAAGAAACTCAACGTCACTCTCAAAGGAAGTATTGTAAGAAAGTTCATCACACCAACCCTCGAACCCTCAACCGAAGAGGTTCCAACGCCAAAAGTCCCCTTCAACGCGAGAGTCAAGATTACCGCCGCCAGCCTTCGAGACATCATTGACGACTCGCAATCCATAAGCGACAACGTCAAGCTCGAAGTGAGCCAGGATAAATTCTTAGTCAGAGCCGCTGGAGAAATGACCAGCGTCTTGATAGAACTTGAAAAGTCAAGTGATGCCATTCTCGAACTTGACGTGAAAGAACCGGCGAAAGCAACATACAACCTCAACTATCTCGGAGAGATCATAAGAGCCGGCTCCGGAGCCTCTGAGGTTACCTCCCTCGAATTCTCCACGAACATGCCGATCAAAGTCGAGTTTGAAATGCCCCAGCAAGGAAGGCTTCTCTATTATCTAGCCCCTAGAATAGAAGCCGAATAAGAAGAAACTGATGTTAACAAGGGCCGACCTGGCCAAGTACCCCTTTCTCAACGAGGCATCAGACTACGTCAAAGAACTAGGAATATCCATCGACGAAATCACGTCCCCTGATTACACTCCGGTGATGGAAAGGGCCGAAAGAAGACTTGAGGAAGCTATCTCGAAAGGAAGAGTCTCGAGCGAGTTTGAAAACGAGAACGCCGAAATCCTCTCTTTTCCGGTCTCCAATCTCATACTCAGTTTCACAGGTGAGGAGAGAGCTCGTAGAAGATTCGCCCTCGCAGAATCTAAGAGAGCTTACGACCTCCTCCGCCAAGAGGCCCCAGAGAAAATAGAATACATTGCCCGAACCACGTTCGGATGGACCCTGAAACGAATCGACACACAGCCCGCGAAGAAGCTCTACGAGTTCGCGGTATCCATGTCCAACTATTTGGGGAGCGCAATTCATCTGAAAGAGCCCCGTTGGAAGCTTCCGAACAGAATTCTCGATCACGGTTTTGTCTTTTGTAGTCGAGATGAATTGGCCCGTCTTCTCGAAGAAGAAATCAGGGCGAAAATAGTAGACCGGACCGAAAAGCTTCCGGGACAGGTACCAAAGCTCCTAGAACCAAAGGTCGAACAAACGCGGGGGCTTATTGTCAGGTGGCTTGGTACCCCATCCAACTTCGAACTCCCACGAGTGCCGACACCTGAGGCAATGCCTCCTTGCATTAGACATTTGATAGACAATCTCGCGGAAGGCAAGAACGTACAACACATGGGCCGATTCGCGCTTGCATCATTCCTTGTCAACATCGGTGCCGGGGAGGAAGACATAGTCAAGACCTTCAAGCCAGCTAGCGATTTTTCCGAGCGAATGACCCGTTATCAAATCGAGCACATCGCAGGAAAGCGCGGAGGGAGAACAAAGTACACAACTCCAATGTGTACAACTCTCAAGACTCATGGAGTATGCTACAAACCGGATGAGATCTGCGAATCAATCCGGAACCCTCTGAGCTACTACAAGAACAAGGCAAGGCAACTGGCCAGGAAAGGTCCGAAACGTGAACCCAACTGAACAGGCAATAAGAAGAAAATTCCAAGAGTACTACTTGGCCCCAAATCGAAAACTCCGGCCACCCGTCAACCCATCCGAAAGGGAATACGGATTCCTACTCTTCAATGGAAAATTCATGGTCCGACACCGCGCGTTCAAAGACGCAGGCTCTCTCCTGACCGCGGTAAGAGATCTTGTCCCATCTCACACATACTTCTCTACAGCCTATTACAGGAACCCCACAGCACCGATGGAAGAAAAGGGATGGTTAGGAGCCGATCTCGTGTTTGACATCGACGCTGACCATCTCAACACGAACTGCAAACCAGACCATGACAGCTGGAAATGCAAGACATGTGGAAGCGCAGGGAAAGGGGGAGCACCAAAGCTCTGTCCAAAGTGTAAGAACGACAGGATGGAGGAGCAAACATGGCTCTGCGACAGATGCCTCCAGGAAGCAAAAGAAGAGACTGCGAAGTTGCTTGAGATGCTATACACCGATTTAGGAGTAGGTCGTGAAAACACAAGCCTATTCTTTTCTGGACACCGAGGGTATCATGTCCACGTCCATTCAAAAGAAACGTCAGCGTTGGGAGAAGAACAGCGACGCGAAATCGCTGATTACCTACTCGCCCAGAATCTCGACCCACAGCTCCACGAGCTTGATGAGACAAACATCGACGGGACCAGAGTTACACAAGGGCCTCTGATGGGCCAACCTGGCTGGCGAGGAAGAATCGTTGCTGGCATCTATGACATCCTCGGAGGCGACATTGAAAATCTGGGCTTGTCAGGGACACAACTCACTGCGCTGAAATCTTGGAACCGAGAGAATCTTCTGAGAAAACCATTCTGGAGTTCAGTGAAAGGAGTTGGAGCCCCAACTTGGAGGACTTTGGTGTCAAAGGCAGTAGACAGAAAGGCAGCGAAAATAGATACAGTTGTTACAACTGACACTCACCGGTTAATCAGGATGCCAGGAACACTGAACGGCCACACGGGACTGCTCGCGCTCGAAGTGTCCGAAGAAAGGCTCGATGATTTCGACCCATTTACCGAACCTGTAGCATTCCAAGGTGAAATGAAAGTCAATGTCAAGGATTCGCCGGGATTCCGCCTTGGCGAAGAGCATTTTGGACCATATCACAATGAGACGTTGACGTTGCCACTGGCAGCTTCTATGCTTCTCATGTGCAAACATCGAGCTGAGCCCGCCGCCTAAGGGCCGTCAAGATGTTATTAGAAGGTCGAAACATTGCTCTCCCAATCGAGCTGGTTGCACGACGCCAAATATCTACGACGAGATCATTGATGCCTGGCGCCGAGAATTCCACAGTCCCGAACTGCAAGACCTTAGGGCGGACTTCTTTCGGGATGTAGCAGGCTATGTTCGCAGACTAAAAGAATCTCAGAGGAACCTAGACCAAAAATCCCTCAAGGCCAATCTCCTACAAGAAGAAACAGAGAGGGTCGAAAGATTAGTGCTCGAGCTTATCGACCGAAGACTCACAAAGATATGGCACGCGTCACGTGAAAACACTCTAACAACCACTCACATCTCGGAACAGTGGGCACAAGAAGAACTAGCCACACTTGCGCGGCACTATCGAAAATTCAAGCAGGATACGGTGCAGGGAATCGAACCCTCGAATTCCCCCGAACCGAGAGAAAACCAGCTTCTCCTGAGATTTGTCAAGGATATCCCATCGATAATTGGGGTGGACTTGAAGACTCATGGACCCTTCCTAAAGGAAGACATTGCAGTTCTACCTTTTGAGAATGTTGAGAGCTTGATTCGTCAAGGTACCGCGTTCGAGATTAGACCAACGCAGCACGATAATGGATAAATGGACGGCCCAGCAC
>CAYRXJ010000105.1:0-5480 GCA_964428235.1 uncultured Candidatus Bathyarchaeia archaeon
GGATGCGCTCGTTCGTTGATCTCCAGGTTCACAGTCCTTTCAGCAGAGCGACCAGCAAGAGTATGAACCTCAAGGAACTCGCTCATTTTGCCTCGATGAAGGGGTTGAGCGTTGTTGGCACGGGAGACTTTACGCATCCGACTTGGAGAAAAGAAGTCAGGGAAGGTCTTGGAGAACTAGCTTCTGGACTATACTCATTGAGAGACAAGCGATTCCAGCTACAATTCATGATTACGGGCGAAGTCAACACAACCTTTCAGTTCGAGGAGAAATCCCACAGGGTACACCACTGTCTCCTCTCCCCTGCAATAGAGTCCGCTGAGGCGGTCAGCGATCGACTGTCAAAGTATGGAAAACTGTCCAGTGATGGCAGACCAATTTTACACATGACTGCTCCGGAGCTAGTGGACGAGGTGCTTGAGGCGGATAGTAGGTGCGTCGTCTTTCCGGCACATGCCTGGACTCCCTGGTTTGGATTGTTCGGGGCGAAGAGCGGGTTCGACCGTCTAACAGATTGTTACCAGGATAGATCAGATAGAATATTCGCTTTGGAAACTGGAATGTCATCTGATCCCCCTATGAACTGGCGGCTGTCGCAGCTTGACCGGCTCTGCATGGTTTCCAATTCTGACGCACATTCTGCGTGGCCTTGGCGTCTTGGAAGGGAGGCGAATGTTTTCGATTTCGAGCACGTTTCCTATGATGAGATTGTCCGAGCGATCAAGGATCATGATCCTCGAAGATTCCTATTTACGATTGAGACATCGCCGGCTTATGGCAAGTATCACTGGACGGGTCACCGTGACTGCCAAGTTTCAATGTCCGCGAACGCTGCTCTCCGGGCTGGTGATGTGTGTCCCAAGTGCGCAAGGAAGATGACACGGGGCGTCGAAGAGCGAGTTGAGGAATTAGCAGACAGGGAGGAGGGTTACGTCAGAAAGAATGCAATTGGTTACAAACATCTGATTCCTCTCTCGGAGATTATCGCTCTCGTCAATGGGGAAACTAATCCGGGATCAAAGAAGGTATGGAACGTGTATAACGCTCTGGTTGGAAAGTTTGGCTCAGAATACTCTGTCATGCTGGACGTGGACCAAGATTCGTTGCGAAACGCGGCGGGACCTGAGCTCTCGGACGCCATTCTGCGAGTACGCAGCGATGACGTGATTGTTGAACCTGGTTATGACGGCGTCTACGGCAAGCTCGACCTCAGCAAAAACGCGAAGACAGGGAAATCGAGAGACTCCAAGCCGGAATTGGTCGTGTAGACTCCGCGTATCTATGTCCCAGAATCGCGTCTTGGGGCAGTGCTAGTTCTGAAAACGGATTACAGTCTTGATATTGTCTTTGTTTGGACTGTAGGCTTCTTGGAAGTGTTCCGGGGGGATCCGAACGCTAATCGTATCATGTAGGATCCCTGGGAATTGTCTCTGGATCTCGGCGAAATTCTTGAGTCCCATGCGGAAATAGTTGATATTCGCATTAACTGATCCGAAGAAGGTCTTGTTGCCTAGGACCACGTCCTTGTAGAATGCGCCGATGTCCTCTGGGGCTTCGGTAGGTGCGTATATTCCTAGAAAGCACATTATGCCGTTTGTGTTCAGCATTCCGGTAGCTTGGAGTGCTATCTGGGCCGACCCTGTCTCCTCCATGATGAGGTCAAATTTTCCGAGACTCAGGAGGGGTTGTTCCATCGTGTTGACGTAGGTTGCACCGGCTCTTTGTGCGAGTCTCGCCTTTAGACTATCACTTGCTCGAGTCGCCGTGACGACAACGTCGAGGCCTTTCAATCGCAACAGATAGCTCGTGAGAAGACCGACGGGTCCTGCTCCGAGAATCAGGACTTTCTTCGGTTTCCATAGCATTCGCTCCTGGATCTTGAATGCCTGATAGACCCCTTTTTCAGCAACGCTCATCGGCTCCAACAGGACTGCGACGTCTGTGAGATCTGGTGGGACTTTCACGAGAAACGCGATATCGCTAATAGCATAGTCGGAGCCGAAGCCGTGGAGCCCTTTGATCCCGTGCTCTTTGTAGTTCCCGGTCAGACACATGTCTGATTCTCCGTGCACACAAGTCATGCAGTTGTCGGGACGGCGGACTGTGGGGACTACTAGGTCGCCTTTCGTTATCCCTTGGGGGTTTTTGGGGATGTCCTCGACGGTGGAGAGAGACTCGTGGCCTGTGATGAGATAGTTTGAGCCGGGGGGTGCTTCGCCGTAGAATCCTTGGTTTAGATCGAGATCTGTTCCACAAACCCCGATTTCTCTCACTCGTAGGAGAGCTTGGGATGATCCGGGGGAAGGTTGGTCAATGTTCTCGAGTTGAATGCTGTCCTTGACCCCGGGTGTGACGGTGAGAGCTCTCATGTTTGAAAGTCTTCTTCAGCTCTATGGGTTCTTCCATGTGTTCTTGACGACCCAGACCGGTTCGTCTGGATTGAAGTATTCTTGGCCCTCAACTTTGTATTTGTCCAGGATCTTCTCGTTGACTGAAATTCCGAGTCCTGGTTTTTTGGGAATGGCGCTGTATCCGTTTTCGATCTTTGGCTCGTTGTTGACCAACTCTCTCTTCCATTCCGGGAAACAGTCATAGAACGATTCCTGTATCAGGAAGTTGGGGATTGTCGCGTCAACTTGGATTGTAGCAGCGTTCTGGATAGGTCCGAAAGCGTTGTGGAAAGCCATCTCGATACCGTAAGCTTCCGCGATAGCGCTGATCTTGCGTGCCTGTGTTACTCCGCCTATGTTGGTGAGATCGATCTGGAGAAAGTCGGCGAGATTCTCTGAGAGAACATGGACTGCTTGCTCTTTGGTGAGAAGCCTCTCGCCAAGAGCAACTCTAACACTCGTCGCTTGGCGATATTTTTTCAGGCCTTCCATGTTGTCTGGATGTACTGGTTCCTCAACGAATAGAGGAGAGAACTCCTCAAGTTTTTTCGCGGCGATGATTGCAGAGTTTGGATTGAATCTGCCGTGGTGTTCTATTAGAAGATCAATTTTTCCTTGTGTTGCGTCCCTCACTGCTTTGACTCTTGAGTGGGCGAGGTTGAGATCCTTCTCCTCGATGTAGTCATAGGAGGATCCGAATGGATCGAACTTGAGAGCAGTGTAGCCCTTTGCTGTGGCCTTCTTCGCTGCTTCCGCGAATTGGGCTGGGCTAACACAGTCGTTGTACCACCCGTTGAGGTAGAGTCGGACTCTTGATCTGAAGGCTCCGCCTGTGAGTTCATAGATCGGAGCTCCAAAGTGCTTTCCGATAATGTCCCAGCAAGCGATATCGAAGGAGCTTGCCGCGGTTGTTGACTCGAAGGACATTGGCATGTAAAAGTCGTGTTTGTGCCACTCGTGCATGTTTCTCTCCAGATCAAGAGGATCTTTTCCTTTGTAGACTCGTTCTACCTCGTGAAGTGCGGCGATGACAGGTTGGACTCGGAGGGTGGGGACAGCCTCCCCATAACCGACGGTCCCGTCCGAGGTGGTCAGCTTCAGCAGAATCGAATTGCTGGCCCAAGTTGCACTACCGGGGGCCGATTGCTCTCCTAGCTGGAATATTTCGACGTCAGTGATTTTCAATCGTGGTATTCCTCAGGGTTGAATCACAAAGTTCTGTAGGGGAATAGGTATGGTAAGTTTGGTTTGTCATTCCAGTCAACGTAACAAGTCTTGAGCTGAGTGTAGAGCTCCAGGCCATACTTCGAGCCTTCTGCTCCTAATCCTGATTGTCGGAAGCCTGTGTGGGCGCCTTGCAGTTGTTCGGGTCCAACCTGGTTGACGTAACATTCTCCGAACTTGATCTTGTGCATCGCTTTCAAGACCCGAGAGTTGTCTTTGGTGAAGACGTAAGATGCTAGACCGTATTTTGAATCGTTTGCGTATTCTATTGCCCGGTCAAAGCTGTCGACTGCCAAGACAGGGACGACCGGCCCGAATATCTCATTTTGGACTAGAGATGATTTCTGCGTGACGTCTTTGATGATAGTCGGCTGATAAAACCATCCCTTTTGCTGAGACTTTGGCTCAGCACCTCCAAGGATTATCTTCGCGCCATCCTCTTTGGCGGCGTCAACGAATTTTTCGCTGGTCTCCCGCTCTCCCTTGCTCACCATCGGTCCAAGGTCTGTTGTGGGACTGGTGGGGTCGCCGACTCGGAGTTGCTTGGCCAGTCTGACGAAGGCCGGTAGAAATCTGGCTTTGATTTTCTCATCGACATACATTCTCTCAGAGCAGATGCACGTCTGGCCACAGTTCCAGAACCGGGCCCAGACTGCGCAGCGCAAAGCCCATTGCAGATCGGCGTCATTCCAGACGATGAAGGGTGCTTTTCCTCCCAGTTCGAGAATCAGTTTGGCAACGTGGCTCGAGGCTCTCTCCATGATTTTCTGGCCAGCTTCTGTGCTGCCCGTCATGGTTACGAGCGCGGTGATCTTGTTTGTAACTAGCTCATCGCCCACGAGTTCGCCGCTACCAGTAACGACGTTCAAGACTCCGTTTGGGAGTCTGGCCTCCTCAGCTAGTTTTGCGATTTCCAGAGTACTAAGGGGAGTGTTGCTCGATGGCTTTGTAACAACCGTATTGCCAGTTATCAGCGCGGGAGCGAGCTTCCTTGCAACGGTCGCTGAGGGAAAGTTCCATGGAGTAATAGAAGCAACTACTCCGAGAGGGAGCTTCAGGATCATGATTGTCTGTCTAGGATTGTCGCTTGGGAGAACGTCTCCCTCGATTCGACGTGCAAATTCAGCATAGTACTCGAAGTTTTGAGCGGAGCCCTCGATTTCGAGTCTTGATTCGAACAGGGGTTTGCCCTGTTCTGAGGTTAGGACTTGTGCGAGTCGCTCTTTGTCTCTACGGATAAGTTGTGCAATCTTGAACAGGAATGCGGCTCTCTGAACGGGTGGAGTGTCTTCCCATTTTGGTTGGGCATGATTGGCGGCCTCAAGGGCTTCCTTGACCTCCTCTTTGTTTGCCCGAGGAACTCTCCCGATTATCTTCTCAGTTGCGGGATTGACAATGTCGATTGTCTCTTTGGTCTTGGAGAGAGTCCACTCTCCGTTGACGTACATGCCGAACGTGGGAATCTTTGCTGTGGTTTTTTGGGTGGGGTTCGACATTCAGGTCTTGCGCGAGGTCCTTTCGGTATTATTACTTCGCCATAGATGTTAACCGGACGGAATATTGAGGGAAGGATGAACGCCTTGGCTGGGCCAGCGGAATTGGAAGAAGAGGTTAGTTCCTCTCCTAGTTCTTGGCGTCTGCGGATTAGGCAGGATGGGTCGATGTCACGGCGGGCTCTTGTCGAGGCTTTCAGCCATGCGCTTTTTGCCGCTGACCCTCAGCGAATCATACGATACAAGGTCAAGTTTGATGGTGACCGTCTCCAGATTCTTGACCTTCATCTTCGGCTGTCCGAGTTTGAAAGGGTGCTAGTGATCGGGGCTGGAAAAGCCTCTGGAAACATGGCCCTCGAACTTGAACGAATCC
>CAYRXJ010000106.1:0-5325 GCA_964428235.1 uncultured Candidatus Bathyarchaeia archaeon
TGATCGATCCAGGCCCGAGCGGCATTCCCATCTGTTGGGTCCCGCGACCTCCTTGTTGGAGGGACTGCACTCTTGGACTGTACGCGTCAATAAAGGTCCACTGTCTCCCCTGCTCTAGTTCGCTGGTATCCCAGTCGTACACCATCATCTCTTCCTTGATGTACATTGGATCCCTGACGATCGTGAAGTAGAATATTCGATGACCCTCATTGCACAATAGATACGCGATCTGTTGACAGAAGAGCCGGACAGGACCCTCCTGGTTACTGATGAGCAAAACCGTGCTGCCGGATGGTATTCCACCGCCCAGTTTCTCGTCTAGGCCACCCATTCCAACTCTGATTCTGCGGATCCGCTCTTGGGGTCTTGCTCTGATCAATTTTTCTAGTCAACCTGTTTGGCCTTGAAGATAGCGCGTCGCAGACGCTTCGTAACTTCCGGCTCAGCCTTGATCTCTATACCGTTCTCGCCGATAACAAAAGGATGCTGATACTGAGAGTGCGAGGATCCGCGCATCTTTGGGATCTCGATCTTGCGAGAACGAACTTTCATCGCGAAGGAATCTTCCTCGAGAGAGTTTCCTTGCAGGGCGTTTTGTTCAAGAGTTGTTTCACCACTCATGCTCTCTTCGAGGTTGTGGTGGAGTTTGATCATTCCATCGACGACGTATTCCTCGACGGCCTTTCGACCCTGATTGCTAGCCTCAGCTTGTCCACTGACCAAGAGTGTTGTGCAACCGAAGGACTTGAGAATCATGGTGAGTCTCTGTATGAGGCTCCTGAGATCCGCTTGAGTGAGTTCGAGACTCATTGCGTCAAGTGAATCAATAACAACTCTGCGAGCGCCCGAGGTCTGGATCGCGTTCTGGATCTCGTAAAGAAGTGATTCAAGTGTGAACGGCCGTGGGACGACAAACCTCTCGGCGCTGCTAAGCCCGAGCCTGCTCGAGATCGCATCGAGAATGATGATGTTCCCATTGTCTTCGTATGTTTGTAGGTTCCAGCTGAAACTGTTGTAGACGTTTTCTCGAAGTTGTTGAGGTGTCTCTTCTAGGACGACGTAGACGCCGTTCTCATTGAACTTTGAAACTCCATTGTAAAGGAACTCAGTTGAGAAGATCGTCTTTCCTGCTCCCGCGGGTCCAGCAAGTAGGTAGACCCGGTCTCGAATTAGACCGCCGCCAACAATCTGATCGAATCCTGGAATTCCTGATTGTATTCTTTGAAGTTGCTGTAGTTGGGGCCGCTGCTCTTGTTGCTGTTGCGGAGGTGGAGCAGGCACGTAGCCCTGGTTTTCGTATCCCTGGTTCTGATACCCTTGGTTTTCGTAAGAGCCTTGGTCGTATCCAGAGTACCCTTGTGAGGGATCGTATTGAGAGGGGTCCTGGTAGGCGTAAGGGTCGTTGTTTACTGGCTGTCCCTGGTCATCATAACTCATTGGCCATCCCAGGTGTCACTCAACATGTACCAGGATAGCCACCAGTGGTCTTGAAGTCCATGAAAGGAATGGTCTCTCCCTGGGGCTGTCCCCTGTAGATGTAATAGAATCCGATGAAGGTCAGCCAGTTATCGTCTCTACCAAAACCGACTCCTCCGGTCCCACCTTGACCATTGCCACCGAAGTAGATTATCTGGGTGGCCGCTGGTCCGTTTGCGGACGCTGCAGGAAGGAAGTAAGGATTGGTGACTTGGTTATACGCGGTAATAGTATTTGGATTAATGCTCGTGGGCGATACTATCCAAGTTCTAACGAATTGCCCGAAACCGTTAGCGCTGTAAGGTTGCATCTGCATCATGGTGCTACCCTCCAAGGTGACCCCGCTGTCTGTCGCTGTGTTCGCTAGCTTGACCCAGATATCGACAGTGCTGCTTGAAGGCATGCAGAAGGCTGACTGGGACTGAGTCTGAGAGCCTTGAGTAAAGTTGAACGACTTGAAGTCGAAGTAAATCGACAGCGGACCGATGTTAGTTACGAATTGGCCTCCAGGGTTCCCTTGGTTGACCGGCGTAACGGGCCATGGGTAGAAGAAACTGAAGAGCCTTCCACGAGTCGAACTGAGTATGACCTTGTATCCGCTTCCATCATTCAGTGCAAGCCCATTGACGTGAATTAGCTGGTTGATCACTCCAGCGGCTACGTTCCCGTTCGTAAAGTAGCAGTTTCCATTGCCGGCGCAGTTCTGTGTGCCTGGACCAGGGTCGACAATGCAGGGGCCGGCGCTTGCACCGGAACTGGTGCATTGAGTCCCTCCGGTCGGGGAGATATTCGTGATATAGATTCTAGAAATGCTGACGGTGGTACCACCTAGATTGTTGACAGGTATGTTGAAACTGGTACTCGTGAAGTTCTGTGCTCCAGGATTTGTCGGGACCAAGTTCTCTGACGCTGCGAGCTGGTCGTTCTGGCTCATTGATCGAATGGTCGAGTTGTAATTGTCGTATTGTATGAATCCCCATAGCATGAGGTTGAATCCCATTAGAATGAGGATGACGAAGAACAGTCCACCGAATACTGTACTCATTCCTCTCTTCGCGCGGATGAACCGGCGATAAACGCCCATTTTTCTAAGACACCCACGTTGTTGTTAGAACTGTTCCACGGTTAGTGGCGATCGTGATCTTCTGGAGATCATTGTGCGCCCAGACCTGCCCGTTCACCAAGGACAGTCCGCTCGGCGGGACTGCTGTTACGTTTCCAACGCCGATTGTCTGAGATGCAACTTGGTAAAGTGACCCGTTTAGGTAAACAGAAGATACAGTGACTGGAATTGTTCCAACGTTGCGGACATAGATCTTGATGATATTGTTACAAGATCCGCAAGACCCGGTGAAATAGACGTTTTCGACCGACATTCTTTCTTGGTTAGCTATGCTGCGGCTGGAGAACCAGTAGCCTGCACCGCCCTGGTAAGCGCCGAAGCTGGAGATGGCCCAGACGAAGAGAAGAGAACTTAGAGAAACAACGATTACTAACATGGTCAAGTTGGCCATGATAGTGCTGATACCGCGCTTTGACCTGCGGTTCTTCTCGATGCGATTCTTGGCCCATCTTGCGAAATTCATTCTTTGTTTTCTCCAGTGCAACTTGTCAGATGATCGGTTGAGATCTCGGATCTCAAGCTAAACAAGTCAACGAGTTCTAGCGATAAAGCCCCGCTGTTTCCAAACCACAGAGCCGACGGTACTAGATCCTGGATTCTCCTCTCCGGCGTGTCCCAGTTTTTTCAGAATTACAGAGTTGCAAGACCGCCAAAAAAAAAATCTTGAGACCTAGTGGGCAGCGCCGACAAATTTCTTCTTGGCGAAAAAGGGTCACCAAACTCTTTCGCGCGGTCTCGACGGTCTTGAGCTGAGCTGCCGATGGACAAGCTAGTCTGAGACGTGCTAGATTGGAGAAGACACACTCCCCAACTCTTTATCAATCGGCGAGGGGAGTTGACGATTGAAGACATTAACAAGGTATCCTCGTTCATCGCTTGCTTGAGAAAGCGGCCGACTTGGCCCTGTTGGTAACTCCCACTCTTCGTCTAGGAATAGGCGATACCAGTCATATTGCGGGTTTCAAAAAACCGGGAAGTTCAAACGAGGCATCATGATCCACCAACATGTACTCACCCTACTTGGTTACGGTGAAGCTGAACTGGTTGTTGCGAGTCGTAACCACCAGTACCGTGTAAGAGTAGCCGCTCTGGAATGTAGTGAAGGCGCCGGCTGTACCCGTGTATACACAATTGCTTCCGCATCCGTTGCCCGTCGTAATTCCGACGTTCACGCTAAGTGCGGCGTTCGGTGAAATAGGCCCAGCGTTGAAGTTCGTGTTCTGCCATTGATTTCCTGAGCTGTCTTTGACATAGAAGCTTTGGAGGCTCACTCCTGCAGTGCCGGCGTTCCTCATGTAGATTGTAACTTGTGTGGAATTTCCGAATGAGTAAGAGTCCATCGTAAGCGCCTCTTTTCCTGTTTGTGGTTGAACGAGTAATGTTCCGAGTAGTCCTGTTGACCATGCGTATACCATGACTGATGCGACGACGACGATAACGACCATGAGCAGTGCTGCGAGTATGGTGTTGATGCCTTTCTTGTTCTTGATGTATCGGCGAATAGGGTTCATTTGCCTAGTCACCTGATCACCGGGTCACCGAGAAGGTGAACTGGTTGTTGCGGGATGTCACAACGACGACGGTGTAGGAGAAGCCTGTTTGGAAAGTTGTGAAGCCACTGCCTGACAGAGTGCAACTTGAGCCGCACTGACCTCCAGAGCCGGAGGTGCCGCTTCCGATCGTGACTGTCACGATGCCGAGCGCGTTTGGTGCGAAAGATGCAGGATGGTTAGCACCGGAGTCAGTTTGCCAATTTAGCCTTGCCCACTGATTGCCGCTACTATCCTTGACGTAATAGCTGGACAAGGTGATTGAAGCAGATCCAGTGTTTCTGAGATTCAGAGTTACGTTGTAGGTGTTTGAACCGCTGGGATTCCATCCGTAGGTTTCCATGTTTACTGCTTCTTTGCCGACGTTCGGCTGTACGAGTAGTGTTCCGAGTAGTCCTGTTGACCATGCGTAGACCATGACCGATGCGACGACGACGATGACGACCATGAGTAGAGCTGCGAGTATGGTGTCGATGCCTTTCTTGTTCCCGATCAATTTTCTCAATTTTTTCACTCCTTTTAGTTTACCCGTAGGCTCGTCCCAACCCGATTCCCAGATTGAATCGAAGCCGAGGTTATGCGAGAAGGTTGTGTTGATTCATTCGCTGGTACCGTTGTCGCGTAGTGGAGGTTCATGCGTGGTCTCGTCCTGCGATGCTTAGCCTGGTGTCTGTGTGGTCTACCCAGAAGACCCAGGATTTGGTTGTCTTCTGGCCACTGATTATGCCCTCCACCACGAGCTCGAGGAGTAGTGCTTTGGTGCTTTCCCAGTTTTTCAGCCCTGACTTGATCCGTACGTTCTCGACGTCCATTGGTATTGGAGCGCCTGAGAGCACGTGTAGAATGCGGTCGCGCAGTGTATCTTTCGATCTGTTTAGTCGACTCATTTGCTCTCTTGCTCTGGGTGTCGTGGTGTGGATGTCGCCCACAAGCCACTGACTACACCCAATGCCGCATCGAACATAGGCATCATGTAACTTCGAAAATTGTCAGATAGTTACATGGAGTCTCGCGTGCAACAACCCCGGGAGATAACCAGATATCTCCGGACAGTACTCCGAAAATCCCCCGAAAAAAAATTGGGAACGATTAGTTTGCCTAGATTAACGAGCCTTAGCTTTCACGACTTCTTTCTGCAATGGTTGTGCTGGCCAGAGTTGTTCGAACATTTTCTCG
>CAYRXJ010000107.1:0-5321 GCA_964428235.1 uncultured Candidatus Bathyarchaeia archaeon
ACGCCAGTGTAACGGGGAGCAAAGTGCTACAGCTCGGTGCAAACCCACATGATTCCTGGACGGTTGCCCTAACCTACGCAGCCAGCTCCAACCAAACGGAGCCGTTTTCGTCCAACAACAACTTCAACTTCTACTGCCCATACGGACCTTACTTCTACTTCGGTGGACCTCAGCCTCAACCACAATGCTTCGTATCAATGTCAAGCCTTTCCGTCTCGCTCAGTGCAGACTACGGCAAACAATCTGATCTGCTCTTCGGCCTTACCGCCAAAGTATCCACGCTCACCCAAACGACTACACAATACCCTGCAGGGTCGACTGTCTTTGCGAACAATGGGTTTGGAAATGGGCTCCCGATATCCGCTCCGGTCTCAATCGTGCGCACGATATCCAACAAACTAACGTTCACACTGACTTTCTCAAACACGAATTTGGATCTTTCGAAGAGGATGCCTCTACAACCCAACCAGAGTTCAAGCTCGACCACGTCTAGCCCTGGTGGAAATACTGTCAGTCAACCTTCGCCTTCTAGCAACCTTTCGTTCAGCCCTTCCATCCTATACTTCTTAGCTGGAGCTGGAACAGTCGCACTGGTTGGTGGAGCAATATGGTCTATCGCTCGAATCCGAAGAAAGCCATCGACATCTCGGATGCCGATCGGCCCGACATTAACGGCATAGAATCGAGTACCTTCCATTCTTTTCCCTCTTTATTTTGAACCGGACTGGAAAGGTTGCCCAGCCTTCTAGGTGAGATCGTAATACAATCTTCGATTCGTCTTACCTTTGTTCTCCAACTTCAACAACTGTATCTGGCCAATCTCTTTGAGATGTGATACGTGCAAGCCGCCGTCCGCTTGACGGTCAACACCTTGGATCTCGACGATTCGTAGCTCGGGCTCAGCCGGTGGCATGGCCTCGGCGAGCTTCACCATGTCTGGAAGTCTGAGGGCCTCTTCCCGTTTCAAGAAATACGTTTTGACAGGCGCGTCTTTTCTGATGATCTCATTGGCTTCGGTCACGTAACTCTCGATCTGCGATCGGTCAAATGCTTCCAGGTTAAAGTCCATTCTCGATCGGTCAACATCGATCTGGTTTCCAGTAATTCGACAGTTCGCTTTGGAGTAGAGAACAGAACTGAGGAGATGACCTGCGGTGTGCATTCTCATGAGTCGATGGCGTCGGTCCCAGTCAACGGCCCCTTTCACATCATCCCCGCTTCTTAGTGAGCTGGGATTTTCCATTGTGTGCAGTATCTTGTCCTCTGTTTTTGTTGTCTCGAGGACTCTCGAGCCGTTTATCGTTCCAGTGTCGCATGCGACACCGCCGCCCCGCGGATAGAATAGCGTGCGGTCCAACACCACCGTTGGGCCCTCAACGGAGACGATCTTGGCTGCGAAGTCTTTCGAGTATGGTTCTTCCCAGTAGAGCTTTCTCGTCATGACACTTTCTCCCTAAAGATTACCTTGACGTGGACTGTTTGAGAATTACCGACTCTTTCACGTTCTTTGATTTGGCGTAGACTTCTTGGGCCTCTCGAACCGTGGCCTCTCCGTGCACGACTTCTCGGATGCTCTTGATCATGGCGATCGGATGTTCCGATTGCCAGATGTTTCGGCCCATGTCAACACCTACTGCGCCGTCCGCTATTGCATCGTAAGCTAGCTGGAAGGCGTCGAGTTCAGTCTCAAGTTTCGGACCACCAGCAACAACGAGGGGGACGGGGCATCCTTTGACAACTTTTCCAAAATCCTCGCAATAGTATGTCTTGACAAAGTGGGCACCGAGCTCTGCTGCAATCCTGCAGGACAGCGCAAGATAGCGAGCGTCTCTCTTCTCGAGCTCTTTGCCAACAGCCGTGACTGCGAGGACCGGAATGCCGTGTTCTTCGCCTTCGTTGACCAATTTGCCTAGATTTGTCAAGGTTTGATGTTCATGGGAGGAGCCTACGAAGATCGAGATGGCCATTGCCGCGACATTGAGTCGTACCGCGTCTTTGATCGAGGTCGTGACGTCTTCGTTCGTCAAAGACTCTCCGATGATGCTTGCCCCTCCAGAAACACGTAGGACTACTGGAACGCTCGATCTTGGATCAATAGAGGTTCTAACAACTCCACGGGTACACATAATCGCGTCCGAATAGGCAAGCAAAGGCTCGATCGTTTTTCGGGGCTCCTCCAACTTGTGCGTAGGACCCATGAAGTACCCGTGGTCCACCGCGAGCATGACTGTCTTGCCTGTTTCGGGCTTTATGATTCTAGAAAGGCGGTTCTTCATTCCCCAATCCATGATAGTTCAGATCTAACACGACTCAGTCATAACGGAATATTACAGTTTCCCCGATGATCTTCGATGGTTTCGGAAGCGACGCTTTTCAGCAGAGTCCACTAACGGTTGACTTCTGGATACCCAAACCGTTCGCCGCGGGCTACTAAATCCCTATATCACGTACGAACTTCAACCCGACAAGAGGCACGCGATCCGAGAAGGTTTGCGAGTGATACGACAAGGATGGCCATACTTTGAGGGATGGCCTTTTGCAGAAAGATGGCTACAACTTGATGGCTTAGCAATCCACTACATCGATGAGGGATCAGGTGGTCGCCCTGTCGTCATGGTTCATGGTAATCCTGCTTGGTCCTACATGTGGAGGAGCTTGGTCCCAGCGCTCACCGGTACGGGGCATCGCGTTCTAGCATTTGATCTGATGGGTTTCGGGAAATCGGAAAAACCAAACCCGGATCTACATGATTTTCCCCATCATGCAGGGATAGTCTCTAGCTTTATCGAATCACTGGGATTGAGAAACGTGATCTTGATCCTTCATGACTGGGGAGGGCCTCTTGCAATGCAGTATGTAGTTCGACACCAACAGAATGTCGCTGGACTCGTGATCATGAACACCTTCCTCACAGCTGACTATCGCATCCCTCCGCAAGTTGCGGCAAAGATCACACCGGCAACTATCAAGGAGTCATCGGTGCACCCTGAAACAATCCCCGAGAGCGCGATGGAAGCCTATTGGGCGCCTTTCCCTGATGATGAGGCAAAGAAGACCTACCAGGCCTTTCCCCGAATGTTCCCGGACTCTCCAACCCATCCCAGCTTCAAACCGATGAAGGAGATAGAAGCGGGGCTTCCGCGCCTCAAGATTCCAACCCTAGTTGTTTGGGGTACAGGTAGAACCGCACCGACTTATGCTGAGAGAGTTTCGAAGATGATTCCCACCGCAAAACTCATCCAGGTGAAAGCGGGACACTTCGTCCCAGAAGACGCGCCTGACGAAGTTGAGAAGCTCGTGCTTAGCTTTTTCTCGGAACACAAGCTTTGAGCAGTACCTACTGTCGATCTCGTAGCTATTTCCACGATCAAGAAATAGGTTAAAAATATCAAAGACAGCCCCGACTCCAGTAGATCTCGCTATGAAGAATGAGGCGCTTCCCATTGAGGGAATAGACTATGTTGAATTGTACGTTGGAAACGCGAAGCAAGCAAGCTACTTTTACAAGAACGGGTTCGGATTCTCACCGGTCGCTTACCGCGGACCCGAAACAGGGGTCAAAGACAAGATCTCATATTTGATGAAACAAGGTGACATGCACCTCCTCCTAACCTCCTCCCTGAACCCCCAGGACCCGATCTCACAGTACGTAGCCACACATGGGGATGGTGTTGCAGACATAGCGCTCCGAGTCAAAGACGTCGATTGGACCTACAAGGAAGCTATCTCGCGCGGAGCCGAGGGAATACAAGCTCCAAAGGTCCTCAAAGACGATAACGGCAGTATACGCGGGGCAACCATCCAAACCTACGGAGACACGGTTCACACGTTCATTTCGCGACACGACTACCGGGGAATATTCGCCCCGGGATTCGTACCATTCCAGGGAAAAGGCGACCCGGTTGGACTACGCCATGTGGATCATGTTGTCGCAAACGTCGAGGAGGGAAAAATGGAGTACTGGGTCGAATTCTACGGAAAAGTATTCGGCTTTACCCAGCTGATCAGTTTCGATGACAAGGACATCAGCACCGAGTACAGTGCTCTAAAATCGAAAGTGATGCGCAATCCATCTGGAACTGTGAAATTCCCGATAAACGAGCCCGCGAAGGGCCGGAAAAAATCTCAGATACAAGAGTACCTTGATTATTTCAAGGGAGCGGGCGTCCAGCATCTCGCTATATCCACCGACGATCTCGTCTCGACGGTTGCAAGACTTGCTGAGCGAGGAATAGAATTCCTCAAGACACCTGACTCCTACTATGCGGAAATAACGAAACGCGTCGGCGGTCTCACGGAGAGAATCGAGGATCTCAAGAAGCTCGGCATCCTAGTCGATCGAGACGACAAGGGCTACATGCTACAGATCTTCACCAAGCCGCTACAAGACAGGCCCACCCTGTTTTTCGAGCTTATTCAGAGAAAAGGAAGCGAATCGTTTGGAAAGGGCAACTTCAAGGCGCTCTTCCAGAGCATAGAAGCAGAACAGGCGAAGCGCGGAAACCTCTAAGCCCCTTTGAAACTGGTCTCGTACGGCACACAGAGAGCTCCGAACCGGGCCCACACCGGACTACTCTGGGGACAATGGATACTCGAAATTGTTAGAGTCTCGGACGTAGCTGAGAAGCTCAAGATTCCAGCATCCAGGACTATCCGCAGCATCAAACCAACCGCAACTGTCATCGATATTATTTCGAAGACCAAACTGCTTGAGGATCTCCACTCCCTATCTTGGCGGATTTTCAACCGTGCACTGCCAGAGCAAGTAAGACGCTTCATGTTGCGAGCAGAAGATGTCCGGATCAAGGCTCCAATCATAGATCCGCCCACTATTCGCGATTTCTACGCCTTCGAGGATCACGTCAAGAAGGCTCGTGCACTACGAGGACTATCGATGCCGCAGGAATGGTATGAGTTTCCAGCATTCTACTACTCCAACCCACACGTGATCTATGGTCCCCACGATGAAGTGCCCTCTCCATCCTACACAAGTCGCCTAGATTACGAGTTGGAGATCGCCTGCGTTATCGGAAAAACTGGGATAGATATTCCTGAGGCAGAAGCAGAATCCCATATTGCGGGATACACGATCATGAACGACTGGAGCGCCAGGGACGTTCAGGCTGGGGAGATGAAGATCGGTCTCGGCCCTGCCAAGGCGAAAGACTTCGCCACATCTCTGGGACCATGGCTTGTCACTCCGGATGAGTTGCAGGATCGCAAAACAGGGCCCGGAAAGTTCGATCTCAAGATGACCGCAAAGGTCAATGGGAAACAACTGTCAACAGGAAACATGTCGAAGATGCACTGGTCTTTTCCCC
>CAYRXJ010000108.1:0-5204 GCA_964428235.1 uncultured Candidatus Bathyarchaeia archaeon
CCGCATCCCGCACGCCAGCGAACTGCCCGATAGCAAGAAACGCATCGCCTAACGGCGGGACCGGCGGAGTTGCTGGCACACTTTGTGCGGCAACATCAGGCGTAACTTGTGTCAAAGACGACATCGTGATAACTTACACATAGCCAAGACAATCAATAACCGAAGATGTTTTTCAGCTATACCGGAAACGGATTACATTGTACGCGGTCTGAAGGTATTGTCGATGGCTCTATTACTTAGTCGCGATTGAATTTTCAAAGATCTAATCGATTCTTGATCTAGGCGAGTATCGAAATGAGAACTAGCGAGATGATAATCATAGGACTAGTGACCGCATTTCTCGCTACGGGGGGAGTGCTGGCAGTGGTGCTCACGCCTCCTCCAAATCCGTGTCCAGCGTCAGCGGGGGTTACGCGCTCTTTTGCGATCTTAATCAGCCTAAATGGCTACAATGATAGCGCATCGCATTCCGGCTCTTGGCCAGTTGTGAACGTGAATCGATGCGACAAAGTAGTTTTCAACGTGCGTAACGAAGACACTCAACCCCACGGCTTCGCGGTGCAGTCCTATACTAACATCGGGCTCGAAATCGTCGGAAACGACCACCAGACTCTGAGCTTTCAAGCAACCAGGTCTGGCAGATTCCAAATCTATTGTACCATCAGATGCACCGTCCATTACTTGATGCAGAGCGGCCTCCTGAACGTAAACTGAGCGGGGACTTGAATGAGAGGCTTGATTGTTCCGGTACTCCTAGCAACCCTTTGCCTTCTATCCACGCCCCTTGGCTCCAATACTGGAGCTTCGATCGTGCCAAGGTCCTCTGCGTTTTCTCAGACAAGCCCGGCACACTACGCCACACTTCTCCCACCTCTTCCAACCATAAGCCCAAGCCCCTGGATTGTCGTCCCAACTGATTCAACAATCTGGGTTGCCGGAATACCTCGAAACGGTCCCGCGAACCTATCTCAAATCAGGGAGTTTTGGATAAACGGAACATCTCGCCAGGCTCTCAACTTGACCAACGTTATTTTCAGTGGGATGCTCGCCGATCCGTTGGACCCAGTTGACAAGGTTTGGTTTACCGAAAACTCGACTCTTGCATCATTCCAACTTGGACAGCTGACAGCTACCAAAGAAATTACTCTTCAAAGTCAGAGCTTGGAGTATCTCTCCTTTGACTCGCAGCACAGAATGTGGATGTCCGTAATCGGACCTTCAGGAGTCAGCAACATCGTGATGTTCAACCCTGCAGACAATTCCAGTCAAACCTACCAGATCCCCACGAACGACGCGTTTGTCCAGGGAATTACAATTGCGTCTGATGGCTCGGTTTGGTTCGCCGAGGCGGGAGCCAAGAAGATAGGGCACCTAGTTCCGGGATCGCCCCCAACTTGGAGCGAGTATTCACCGCCATCGTGGATCTCTCTGTATGCCCCTATACAGGTTTCTCTTGACTCTCATGGAAACCTATGGTTTACTGATCACGGAAGCAATCAGTTCGGGGTATTGGACCCAGCGACAAACTCCTGGAAGGTATACCCGATCGGATATTGCCTGTACCAATGCGTTGCAGGACTTCCTAACTCGCTCTTTGTAGACTCTCACGATACCGTATGGTTCTCAGAACACATTGCTGGAAGAATTGGTCGTTACGATCCCTCGACTAATATTCTGACCGAATACAATGTTCCCCCATCGACATTCCCCCTTGTATGGTGGGCAATGCCGGGTCCGAAGAACCTGGTATGGTTCGTTGCGTACAATTCGGGTACGATCGGTTATGTTAACGCGAGCATCCCGGTTCCAATCTCACTCTCAACACTTCAATCTAGCATAACACTTCAACGAGGAAGCACCAGGTCTGTCTCTGTCAAAGTCAACTCTGAAGGCCTGTCGAACATGTCTTTTGGCATAGAACCCGTTACTCAAGACCAGCCAATCCAATTTCCCCCATTGATCTATGGAACGTCACCCTCGAATCTAACCCTAGACACTAACTCTCAAACAGTTGGCTTCGGCCTCTCCACCGCCTGGAACGCGACACTAGGTTCTCGCTATGTCGCTCTCACTGCGTCATTAGCAACAACACCATTAACAGTCGAAGTTAGCATTCACATTCTCGTCATAGTCGTTGAGGCATCTGCGCCCTATGTAACATTAGGCGTTTCATCAGCGATAGCGATAGGAGGTTTGGTGCTATTCTTGAAGAGACCAAGAAAGCCTAGAGGTCTGATGAAAAAAACCGGGCGATAAGAAGACTTAGAGTAGTTCTATTTCGATGAAGACGTCGTCTGGGGCGCGAATCCGCATGAGTCTTTTCAAGAACCGTTCGTTCGGATCAACATCGATCAACCGTTTGTGAATCCGCATCTCCCACTTGTCGAACGTATGAGTTCCTTGTCCCGCTGGTGATTTCCTCGATGGCACGATGAGTTTCTTTGTTGGTAGCGGTATTGGTCCTTTGAGTTTTACACCCGTCTTGTCGGCGATGTCTCTAATCTCTGTGCAGATTGCGTTGATGTCCTGGGGATCAGTGCTTGACAGGCGGATTTTAGCTTTTGGGACCATTCCAGGATTCCTTCATTTTCGACCCTTGGGGCGAAGGGTTAGGGCGGTCCCGGTGCTGTTAAAAACCTTAGTGTAAACTCAACCGAGAAACCATCAAACAAACAAGATCGGATTCGACAGAGAACTATTTGGAGTCTTGAAAATTTCGCGCTGTAATTCCCTGCATGTTTCTAGATTACTGGAGGGGTCCCAAGGATCCGAATCTCGCGACTTCTTTCTAGGCCGGGGAAACAGCCACTGTTGGGTGAGGAAGGGTCCCAGAAGAACCAGTCCGACATCCGGAGGTTCGGGAGACTGGTCCTAACCGCCCTTCGTGATAAAGAACCCGGATCCTACGGAGAGCGAAAAAAGGCCGGAAAAATGCTGGGGAGGTTTAGCCCTTGGTTATGATCTGCTTGACAACACCGACTCCGATGGTGCTGCCCATGTCTCGGATGGCGAATCGTCCCAGTTCGGGAATCTCGGAAAAGGCTTCCAAGACCATGTTGTGCAGTGGCTTCATCTTGACCAGTGCGCTGTCGCCGACCTTGAGGAAACTCGGCTTCTCTTCGACGACTTGACCGGATCTCGGATCGATCTTCTGAAGCAGTTCCTCGAATGTTACCCCTACAGTCGCGGTATGAGCGTGCAAGACCGGGGTATAGCCGGCTGCGATGGCAGTGGGGTGGAAGATGATGATGATCTGTCCGACAAACTCCTTAGCGATCGTCGGCGGTTTGTCGGTGTGACCCATGACCTCGCCGCGTCCGATCTCGTTCTTGGCAACGCCTCTGATGTTGAATCCGATGTTATCGCCGGGCTCGGCCTTTTGCATTCGTACGTGGTGTGTCTCGATGGATTTTACTTCGCCCATCTTTCCAGAGGGGTTGAAGATTACCTTGTCGCCATCTTTCACTACGCCTGTTTCGACGCGCCCTACGGGCACAGTTCCGACCCCTGTGATCGTATAGACATCTTGGATTGGAACTCGGAGTGGCTTGTCCAAGGGCTTCGGTGGCGGTGAGAAGTCGTTGAGTGCGTCGAATACTGTCGTGCCCTTGTACCATGGTGTGTTGGTGCTCTTCTTGGATAGGTTGTCGCCTAGCCATCCACTGGTTGGGACGAAGGGAATGTTCGCCGTGTTGAAGCCTACTGTCTTGAGTAGTCCTTCAAGCTCTTTCCTGCATTCCTTGTAGCGTTCCTCACCGTACTTGACGGTCTGGTCGTCCATCTTGTTGATGGCTACTACCAGGTTCTTGACTCCTAGAGTTCTTGCTAGGTAGGCGTGTTCTCTTGCTTGTCCTCCCGGTCCGACTGCGACTTCGAATTCTCCTTTCTTCCCGGATACGACAAGTATTGCGACGTCTGCTTGGCTTGCGCCTGTGATCATGTTCTTGATGAAGTCTCGGTGGCCTGGCGCATCAATAATCGTGTAGAAATTCTTCGGGGTCTCGAATTTCTGGAATGAAAGGTCGATGGTGACCCCTCGTTCTCTCTCTTCCTTGATGGTGTCTAGGACCCAGGCGTACTTGAAAGTATCACCTGCTCCTGTCTTCTCGGATTCTTTCGCGTAAGCCTCAATAGTTTTCTGATCAATGTATCCTGCATCGAACAGAAGGTGACCTGTTAGCGTACTCTTTCCGTGGTCTACGTGACCCATCACAATCAGGTTGAGATGGGGTTTTGCGGACATTGTCTTACTTCATACTCCTTTATCGAAACGAGGATGCAAACCGCTCGGTCTTTATAAAAAGCCTTGTCCGCGAATTTTTTTGTTTGATCGAAGAATTTCTAGAACTTGATTTTTCCCTGAATTATGAAGAAAGGTCTAAATGGGAAGTTTCCCGCGGGTGTTCGATCCGAAGGCAGATCATTTGCTAGAAACCGCGTCAAAGCATGAAGCCGCTCCATCAAGCCTTGGAATGCAGAAAACCCAGTACGATATCGCAGTAGAACAATTCCAGAAAGCAGCCGACTTGATGAAGGTCGACCAGAACGTCCAGGAGATCCTCCGAAAACCCAGACGGATTCTGAGCATTAATTTCCCGGTCAAAATGGACGACGGACGTATCCTGCTCTATCAGGGCTTCAGAAGCCAACACAACAATGCCCTTGGACCATACAAGGGAGGAATAAGATTCCACCCGAACGTCACGATCGAAGAGGTAAAGGCGCTCTCCATGTGGATGACGTGGAAGTGCGCTGTCGCTGGAATCCCGTTCGGCGGCGCGAAGGGAGGAGTAACGGTCAACCCGAAGCTCCTCTCAAAACACGAGTTAGAACGACTTTCTAGAACATTCTTCTCTCTTATCAGCGAGATTGTCGGTCCATTCCGAGACATTCCTGCGCCCGATGTTTACACTGATTCGCAGACTATGGCTTGGTTCATGGATGAGTACAGCAAGATCGAAAGAAACAACGCCAACGCCGTAGTGACCGGCAAGCCATTGATCATAGGCGGATCTCTCGGTCGAGACTCTGCCACCGGAAAGGGAGTAGCAGTAAGTGTCGAGGAGGCAGCGCGACACATGAAGATCGATCTCAAGAAAGCAACCTGCGCCATCCAAGGATGGGGAAACGTAGGGTCTTTCGCGCACATGTTCCTGGAAGAGGCAGGCGTTCGCGTTGTCGCCGTCTCTGACTCGAAGGGTGGA
>CAYRXJ010000109.1:0-5176 GCA_964428235.1 uncultured Candidatus Bathyarchaeia archaeon
GACTTCATCTAGCTTTCCAAGCACTGCGAAGACCTCCGCGACAGTCAGGGGAGAGGTGTTCGTGGTTAGTCGAGCCTGGCTCATCTTCCGTCCTGCCGTCGAAAGCGTGGCGAAGCTAATCTCAAGGACGCGCGGGTCAGCCTCAGGAAATGGCTTCCCGGCCAGGAATAATGCTACAAACGGCACATCTGCCGGCCTGACTTCCCGGAGGACTCGAGCGATTAACCGTATTTTTTCGTTTCTCTTTGTCGTCTCTTCGAGAGATCGACAAAGCCCGGCGACAATTGAGAATGGCGTCGGAGGTTTCTCTAGCTGAGCCAGCTCTCCAACCCAGCGTCCACCTTTCCGTTTTTCCTGCTCAGTCTCTCGGTCAGTCGTTCAACTCTTTCCCTGCTGAAACCACGCTCCTCAGAGAGGAAGTTGACGAGCCCCTTCAGATCAGGTTGCGATCCCCTGAGCGAATAATTTTCAATGACGCTAGGTCTAAGGAAAATGCTTCGAACTTCCTCGAGGTCGCCTGGCAGCGCGGACTTGATTTCTTCCGGTAGAGTTTCTATTGAACCGTGTTCACGGATTAGTTTCAAGGCTCTCTTTGGGCCGATCCCTGTTACTCCCTCGTTGAAGTCTGTTCCGACAAGGATTGCTAGATCGACAAGCTGTTCACGTGTAATTCCCAAGAGCCCCAGGTTCTCCTTGAGCCTGATCAACTCTGGGATCAGAGGTCGAGACCGTCTCTGCGCTGGCAACCATTCCCTGCCAGTCAAGGTTAGATAGCGGGCTAGGATAGGGGCTCCGTATAGCAAACAGTCGTAGTCTTTGCTTCCGACGGCCCAGACATCGCCTTTGGATGCAATGTAGCTGGCTTGCGCTTCTGCGTCTTCGAGGGCCACAAGCCATGGTATCCCCATGAGGGTGAGAAGATGCTTTGCATCATCAATCATCGAGCCCGTGACCCGGCCTGTCATTACTGCTTTGGACCAGGCCTTCTCGTAATCCTTGCGAGAAACGGCCTGGGCATACTCCACTTCCGCCTTCCTCCTTGCTTCACGCCTAATCTCAACAGTTCGTCTCTTCAAGCGATGAGGTTTCCCATCGAAAACGAAAACCGGATTTATACCAAACTCAGCTATCAGTCGACTAGTTCTCGTCAGCAGACCGATTAGATGAGAGGTAACTCTTCCTTGAGAGTCGCTGAATAGCGTTCCATCACGTTTTCTGACGAGTGCGAGAAATTGATGGATCTCGATGCTCGCATCAATGGCAAAAGATAATCCCTTGAGAGCTTTCAGGCTCGTCTGTTTTCTCTTCAGGATCGGTGTCAGCACCACTCCCAACCAGGAAGTCACCCGATTCGATTATGAACAGAACGCTCCTTTAAGGAGAAGCGACGAACCCACGTCAAACCATTTTCCTCGACCCTAGTTCTCAGGGATTAGTCCGGGAAACCGGATCCGACAATCGGTACGATTGACTGAAGGAAGAGTCGGACGAATCATGACTTCAATCGCGGAAGGATCTGTGGAAAAAACGTACTACGTAGAGCCACCTAGGGCTCTACCGGAGTTCAGGGGCTTGGGGCTGATAGCTAGTTGTTTCCCGGAGGCGCGGGCTCAGGTGGGGGAGATGGGTTAAACGGCTCATGCGGAAAGACGAACGAGCCAGAATCATCGGCTGGTTTGGTGTCATGGACGGGTTCCTGAGTTGTGTGTGTACCATGGTGAGTAGTTTTCTGGTGACCTTCTTTTGTTGAGTGTGGACGAGTTGTCTTTGTCGACCCTGATTTTTTCTGGAAATTCTTTCCGGCCTTGGGCGAGCTGGACTTTAGTCTTTGAATTTCGCGCTTGAGACTGTCGATTTCGTTAATGGCGGAGTTTAGGTCCGCGGTTAATTCCGAGGCTAGTTTGTTGAATACCCTGGCCAATTCCTGGAGCGCTTTTTTTGTTCTTGTGGGTGAAGCTGGCATGAGACTGTTTACCCCAATCGGATTGGTGTAAAGATGATGTACCTCTCAAGACTCGAACAGCGTACTCACCTCTGCGAGTAATGAGGTCAAACCTCACGTCAGCTGGAGATGATAAGGTTCGGTTTGCCCAAAAAGTGGGCTGTGGGATTTAGGCGGATGAGCAATCTCGGCAGATCTAATCGGTGCCCTTCTTGCCGAGGTTGTGCCGCTTGATGTATTGCCAGAGTCTCTTGGTCATCTCGGCTGGGGGAATCTTCTGTCCCTCCCTTCCACCGAGTACAGTGGCGAGATGCTCGTCTAGCTCTATCCCATAACCACCGAAGGACCCTCTCTTGTTTGGCGTCAGGCTCACCTCCCTTGGCCTAAAATCCTAAGCTCCGAAAGTACCATCCTAAGGGAACCTCAGAAATCCGCATTGTTACTGTTTACAGGCACGTTCTCGTTACAGGAGAACCCGGAATACAACTCTTCTCACTGCGCCGCGCGTTTCAATCTTGCGATCGCAGTTCCAGAATAAGATCGCGGGTTACAACAATTTCTTGAGGTCAAACCCGTTCAGAAATCACAGTGCCGGGTCCTTGGACACTGTAGCCGTCGCGCTAGACGTGATTGCAATCGGAGCGGTACTGGTACTGACGACTCTATCCCTGATCCTGTCTAGAGGATTGAATGGAACAGGGCTAAGACGAGGCTTCGCCCTAACAGCCATTGCAGGCATCGTTCAACTGATTGGGAGCTCGACACAGTTTGCGGTCGACCTTGGATTTACCTTTTCCAGATTGCCAGCCAACATTTTCTCCGGAATACAAGTCCTCTTCCTCGTACTGTTGGCTTTGGCAGTGCAAAGTTTCTTTCCGGTCTGGTTCAAATCGTTCAAAGGCGAGAACAATCCACCAAGCCAGCCTCATGAGGATCCTCATTCAATGCACAGTTCCCAGTGACGAGTCTGCATTGTCTCGAGTGCTCTACTTTCTATTTTCCTAGTTGACGTGCGTTTCTATCAGATTGTTGCCTGAGGGGCAATACTGGCGACGACTATCCCAATTAGCAAGGCAATTGATCCAAGGACGAAATCAAGAACCTAAATTCTACTCCTCTTGGCAAACCTAAGGAGATACGATATCACAAAGAGGCCGACGATTGCTGCAGTAACAATTGCGATGGCGACCCCTGACGGTTCGACAGCCTGAATCGCAACGTCAACTTGGGACCTGCTGAAAAGCAGTGTCACGAAGAATGCGCCTAGAGATGCGGGAATGTATGCAAGATACGAAAGCCTGAATGCTTGCTCGGGCTTTACGCCCATCAGGAGCATGGTCGAAACGGTCATTCCGGACCGACTTACTCCAGGCAATGCCGCTATTCCTTGCGCGAGTCCCACGATAATGTAGTTCTTGAGTTTCATCTCCTCTAACCCACCTACAATCTTTGGGCTTGTTCGTGAGTATCGGATGTAAGTCCCTGTTACGATCAGAACGAGACCCAGAATTATCATTGGGATTCCGATGTTGTAAGGGTTGCTGGATAGGACCTTGTCGGTGAAATAATAGATAGGGACACCGACGATCGCGGTGAAAAGAGTCACGACCAATAGATAGTTGAACAGTCGGCGATCTCGGAACACCTGCACAATGTCTCTCCGAAAATATGTGACTGCTGATCCGATGGAGCCGATCTCCATGAAGAGTCCGAAAGCGTATGCGGCTGATAGTGGTAGCGAGAAGAGTAGAGTCGATGCGAACAGCACTTGCGTCTTGCTACTAATCGGAAGCCACTCTGACACACCCTGAACTAGTCCAAGAAGGATCGAAAAGATCGGGTTCATATGACGTAGATCACCATTTAGCCCGATCAGAAACTGCGTAATCTACCTAGTCTGGGCTTTCAATCATTTTTCGGAGAAGCTCATGGAGCATCCATTCTCGCCGCGAAGCTTTCCTTGGAATCCAATCTGCAGACTTTCGGCGGCCTTCCGATAGCTCCCGATGCAAGTACTGCAGAATACGGATCTAGCTTGTGCTTTTGTGATACCATAGGACTCGGCCTGCGAAAGGACGGATTCGATGCAGCCACAGCGATCAAGTTTCACCGTTCGTGTTTTCCCTTCTACTTCAGTATCATAATCACTGGCAAAAGTCTCACCCATGCTTTCAGCAAGGTTCAAGGAGAGAGCATCGGCATGATTCCCCTCGCCTTTTCGGATACCCTCCACTTTCAGATTGGCTTTCATCTCGGTCAACATGTTCATTGCGGGTCCAACAGCATCGAAACCTGCGAGGCCAACGAATGTTCCGACTTGAAGAAGCAGATAGTGAGCGAGAGTCTTTCTCAGCATCTCGTAGCGCTCGTTTAGATTGTGAGTCCGTTTTGATTGTATGAGCTTTGACATGGGATATTGTCGTTGGAGTCGAACAACCCGTTTTTAAGTTATGGCGAACTCTCACATTGCAAATGCCGGACTCGACTAGCAAGTCAATCGAGAAACCCTTCGTCAAAAAGGAGAAGTATCTTGCGATACAGCAAGAATCTCTTGAAGACCCGGAGTCCTTCTGGTCGAATGCCGCAAGTCGGCTTCTCTGGTCGAAAAAGTGGAAAGAGGTGCTAGATTGGAAACCACCGTTCGCGCGCTGGTTTGTTGGAGGGACACTGAACGCCTCGGAGAATGCGGTAGACAAACACGCGAAATCATCCAACCGCGATAAGATCGCTTATCTTTGGGAGGGAGAAATGGGAGAACGACGCGCTCTAACTTACAATGAGCTTTACCTAGAAGTCAACAGGTTCTCGAGCGTTCTACAACGACTTGGGCTCCAGAAAGGGGATACCGTCGCGATCTACATGCCGCTGGTTCCCGAGTTTCCAGTTGCTATGCTTGCCTGTTCAAGACTAGGCCTGCCGTTCACGGTCGTTTTCTCAGGATTTAGCGCAACGGCTCTTGCCGAACGAATCAACGACTGCAAAGCAAGAATTGTCATAACCGCCGATGGGGGCTTTCGTCGGGGAAAGATCGTTGAACTGAAAACGATCGTCGATGCTGCCGTTAGCGAGTCGCCCACCGTTGAACACGTGATTGTTTTTCGTCGAATAGGTGAGAAAGTCGCGATGATCGAGGGTCGCGACCATTGGTGGAACGATCTCGTTGCACACGCGGAAGAACTTGTTTTCCCAGTTCCGGTAGAATCCACACAACTCCTGTACATCCTTTACACCTCG
>CAYRXJ010000110.1:0-5164 GCA_964428235.1 uncultured Candidatus Bathyarchaeia archaeon
ATCATTCTTCCGATCCCTAACGGGAGCTCTAACCCTCGCATCAAGCTTCTCTGAAAAAACTTCATACTTCCGATCAGCAACAGCCGCAATCTCCGAAGCCGGGTCCACAGCCAAGAGCATCGGAAAGATCCTAACAAGCACGATCGGCGAATCCTCCGCCTACACCGGCAAATCCTCCTACTTCAGAGCAATGACAAGCTCTCTCTCACTATCCTCTAGCTTTGCCGAGAAATCATCACTCTTCAGAGGTCTTACCAGCACGATCGGCCTTGCAGCAACGCAGCTCAAGGGACTCACAAAGTCGTTCACAGGCTCCCTGAGCTCCGCGTCAAGCGCCGTACAACGGAATGCTCTCATCAGAACCTTAACCAGTTCAGTCTCAGTCGCCGGTTCGGAGACCAAAGGACTGGCCAAGTCGTTCACGACAACATTAGGCACGACTGGAGCGTTGGCTCAGAAATTCGGCTACTTGAGAACTCTCAGCGGCTCCATGAGCGCGACAGGCTCGGTCTTCTGGGGACGCATAGTAGGCTTGACAGCATCGCTGACCTCCACCTCCGGTCTCTCGAGACAGGCTTCTCTATTCAGATCGATGAGCGGTTCCTTGAGCCTTACAGCACTCTCGATCAGAGGACGCTTCGCTAGCCTAACCGGCTCGGTTGGCATTACTTCTCTGTTTGCTGGTAAGTTCTCTTTCTTCAGAGCAGCGACAGGCTCATTGTCTGCTGCAACCGCGTTCACTGAGAAGCTATCCATCTTCAGAAGCCTCACTGGATCCCTAACAACATCCTCAACCCTTGCCGCAAAGAACATGCTCTTCCGATCCCTAACAGGAACTCTCAGCGTTGCATCCAGTTTGTCTAGAACCCTCTCCCTTTCCAGAGCGCTTAGCGGATCAATATCCACGACAACAGCGCTTGCTGAAAAGACCGGGTACTTCAGATCCCTTTCCGGTTCGCTGACGCTGACGACTGGTGTTACCTTGAGACAGTCGCTATTCAGATCCTTAACCAGTACCCTTGGTCTCCCCAGCTCTCAGTTGAAAGGAGTAAGCTTGAAACTAGCCAGCGCACTTGGCACCGCTTCAAGTTTCACGCAGCACACATCCCTGTTCAGAACCCTGACCGGATCAATTACCCTTTCCAGCTCTCCTACCAAGGGCCTAAACGTTGCTTTGACCGGCTCTATAGGCTCCGCCTCCAATCTCGCCGCAAAGAATTCCATATTCAGGACACTGTCCGGATCATTGAGTCTCGCCTCCTCGTTCTTCAGAGGACGCACCGTCAATCTGACCACATCCATAGGCACCGCCTCAAGCCTTGCAGAACACACATCTTTGTTCAGAGGATTCACAAGCTCGCTTTCCACAACCTCCACATTTCTCGAAAGACTTTCAATATTCAGATCACCAACCGCCTCCATCTCTATTCCATCTAGCTTAACCGAGAAGACCTCCATCTTCCGATCCTTCAACGGCGCATGGACCTTCAGCTCGAACATAGCCAAGCAAATCTCTTACACCAGAACCCTAACCGGCACGATAAGCCTCGCGAGCTCGTTCTTCAACGGAAGAACAATACACCTGAGCGCTTCAATCGGCGCAGCCACGGCGATCTCGGAAAAGCTCAGCTTCCTCCGATCGTTCAGCGCTTCAATAGGCTCAACCGGGTCCCAGGTCAAAGGCTGGGCCAGAACACTAACAAACTCTCTAGGTTCAACCTCAAGCTCATCCCGACAGCTAGCGCTCCTCCGATCTCTCACAGGCTTCCTAGGTCTCGCAAGCACCGGGTTCAGCGGTCACGCAGTCACCCTAACAACATCCATCGGAACAGCATCAAGCCTCGCAAGAACCGTCTCATTGTCCCGGACCCTCACCGATACACTCACCATGACAAGCTCATACCTCAACGGACGCACAGTAATCTTGACCGCGTCAATCAGCACATCCACCAGCGTTGCCGAAAAATACTCGTTCACGCGATCTCTAGTAGATTCCCTATCGACCGTTTCAGGAGAAGTCGCGAGACTATCGTTCCTCAGATCCTTCACAGGCTCTTTCTCGACATCCTCAGGCTTCTCTGAGCACCTATCCATTTCCCGATCATTGAGCACAGCCCTGACTACGGGGGCAACTCTCACCGAGAAAGCATCCTACTACAGATCCCTCAGCGGTTCGATAAGTTTCGTGGAGACATTCTTCAACGGACACGCTGTACAGTTGTTCGCATCAATCGGATCATCATCCGCCATGACAGAAAAAACATCACTCTTCCGAACCCAGACAACATCGCTTTCAGCGACTTCAAGCCTCGCCGAGAAGAACAGCCTGTTCAGAATACTGACAGATTCACTCGCATCCAGCTCGACACCCAGCCTACACCAATACCTGGTCAGGACCCTTACCGGATCCCTGTCGCTAATCGCATCAGAGACCAAAGGCCTGACCCGAACATTGACCAGCACTCTAGGCCCGGCAACGAGCCTCAACGAGAATAACTCGATCTCTAGAACACTCGCGGGTGTCTTTGGAGAAGCCGGATCTCAAACAAAGGGCCTTGCCGTCACCCTCACTAGCTCGCTAGCCCTAGGGTCAAGTCTTTCTGAGAAGAGTTCGTATTTCAGATCATTTGGCGATACTCTGAGCCTGAACAGCTCTTTCTTCAGAGGCCGCTCCTTATACTTCGGTGCCTCGATAGGCTCTGGGGCAAATCCTGCGGAGAAGACCACACTCTTCAGATCTCTAACAGACAGTCTAAGTCTCGCAGGCCAGAGATCAAACGGCTTCGTACAGAACATGATCGCGTCCATAGGCTCAGCCACAAGCCAGGTCAACCAGAACAATCTCTACAGGACCCTAACCAGCTCAATCACTTCAGACTCAGGAACAGGAGAAACCACTTCATACTTCAGATCCTTCACCGGCTCAGTCATGATAAACATCCGATACGGACAGGGGTCAGCCTACACACAGAATCCTAACACCCGCTTCGGCGGCGGCACCAGCCTCTCCGGATACTACAATTGCCAAGAAAACATCATCACAAACTGCGGGACACCAACAGCCTTCTTCACAATCCTAGTCATATCATTCGGAATCCTAGCATTCGGCATCTACATGACACAACAACAAGACCGCAAACCCGCCACCCCCACAGAAGAGCAACAACAAGAAGCAAGTCCACCCGAAGAAGAAACATCTATCGCCCCAGAACCAGCCCCAGATGAAGCGCCTAAGCAGGCGCGCACTGTAGACGAGGAAGGCTGGGAAACCAAGACTTAGAAAAAAAGCATCCGTTATTTCGCGACAATCCCAGTGCTCTGATAGCGCAATTTCCTTCGTGGCTACGCGTTTCTACCACAATAGAAGGGAAGATTTCCCAAAGAAAAGCGGGTATTATTCCTGGTTAGGATGCTTGGATATGCTATGCTTTTGTTCGTTCTAGGATGATCTCTATGGTGCTGACGTTTCTTGCATCCTGGCCTTCGCCGACGATTTCCGTACCCAAGTGTACATTCTTTCCTAAGCTGCCTTGGAAGAAGCGGTTGTTCACCACCTCAGCCACGTCGACAGCTGTGCTGATGGCTCGTCCACGAGCCTTGAGAGTCAGCTTCTTGGCACCAGTGTTATAATGCATCATGACAGCGGTAGCATAGGCCATGATCGGTTTCTTACCGATCAGTATAGTGTCCTGTGGAATGTCACTTCTGCGCGCTTGGGCAGGGGCTTTCTCAGACTTTTCTTGTTCTTTTGACATCGTTTCACCTCCGAGATTCCGGGTTGCCTTCAGTGATGCGCTGTGCGCGAACGCGGTCTATGCCCCGGTCTCCCTTATGAGGATAGCCTTTCTCGTCCCGGAAAAAAGGTAGAGACCAGGCTAAACTTGCCCAAGGTTCTGATTGGAGACCGCGACAATTTTCCCAGGGGGCCTCCACCGTATCGCCAGAACCCCCTCAATATCCTCGAGAAAACTCCCCAATAGCACCCATGTCGCGAGGGTAAAGATGAGAACAATAACTCCCAGCCCGCGATGTTGACCGGGAGAGGCCAGAAGCAATAGTCCCATCCCTAAGAGGATGGGTCCGGGCCATAGGCGAAGGCCCAGCAATCCTCCTATCAACAGGAGAGCGCCTGCCAAGTACGGTCTGGAGACCTCCGTTAACCTCCTGCCAATTCAGTCTCTCAGTGCTGGTTTCCTTAAGTCTATCTCAAAAGATAAACTAGAAAGGAAGTCTTGACAACAAAGGCATGCGATCTCTGCAACACAGATTTCGAATGCAAGGGTATCAACGGCTGCTGGTGTCGCTCCATCAAGATCTCAAAGACCGAACTGAAACTTCTCAGAACCCAAGCCTCAGACTGCATCTGTCCCAGATGTCTCACAAACCTAGCCAAGTCCGGAACTGAAATCCTGAATCGTTAGCAGGAAAAACAGCCGCGTAAAAAAGAGAAAAAGAAGAGAGGGCCTCTCTCAAAGGATAATTCTGATCCCTTCTACATGCTCTTCTTCTTTTTCGACTTCTTCTTCTTAGCCGGCGTCCGAGTTCACCCAGACATTATTTCGCAACACAGTCTGCTTAAGAAACCATCTATTTTTTCCGATAGCCATTTATCCAGACACGAATTTTTCCAAAAAACTAGATCAATCGGGCCCAACTCTTCTGGATGAACTAGCCACAGATTTTTCTTTCCCGAGATATTTTCAGTACTTGCAGACTTTTTCTCGCTGCTCGTTGACCAGCCGTGATCACAAACAGTTCTAGCTAACTCTCTCTGGGGAGTCAGAAGACCAAGATGAATCTTGCCATGGAGTGGCTTGGTGTGCCTCCACCTTACTAATGGTGTAGACTTGCAGTTGCAATCGGTTCTTCAACCGACATTCAAGACAAAGGTACGTCGATGAGTGCAGTAGGGCAGCATAAGCCAGACGAAGACGTAGTTCTCGTCTTCAGACCGCCGGAAAACCCTGCTGCCCAGATCGCCGGAATCACCCCGTTCAAGAGCCTAAGACTGAGACTCGACGAGCTCCTCGACTGGTTCAAGGATCTAAACGTGGACTCTATCGATCTCTGGATCGAGGGAGCCTACAAGGCCGGAAACCGCACAGAACTGTTCCTATCTGTAGAAGGAAAGACAGGTGCTAAGCTAACCCTACGACCGTTCTCA
>CAYRXJ010000111.1:0-5142 GCA_964428235.1 uncultured Candidatus Bathyarchaeia archaeon
GGAAAAAAAACGAGCTTTTCCGCGAAATTAACTCAGTGGTTGAGACGCGGATCCCTCATTGTAATCTTGTACATTCTCAAAGGCCCTGTCAATAATTCCGATCATGTTCTCTGCTAGCTCGGTGAATCTTTTGGTGAGCGGATCCTTCTGGTGATCAATGACGAACACTCCCCTGCTTAGATTCTCAAAGACATCGGAGTTGAAGGGCAGCGCGGTGAGAACCTCCAGATTGAAGAGACTCGCGATCTTGTCCCCGATCTTCTTTGACTCCTTGTCGCCAACACTACTGGGGATCATGTTGAGGATCAGGACAACTGGTTTCCGCAGCTGGCTGGCGACCTCATTCATGACGCCACTCCCGAACATGTCCTGGTGATCTACTCTTGAGAGTAGAACCACAACATCGCAGACAGCCATGGAGACGATCGTATCTTTTTCGATGCCGGGATGGCTATCGATCAACAAGTAGTCGAGCTGATACTCGATGGCTAAACTAGATAGTATCGCTCTGAACCGGTTAAGGTTGAAACCCGTATCGACCATTCGCAGAATCTCTTCGAGGCTATGTCCCGCGGGACAGAACAAAAGTAGACCAGATTGGATCCCGAGCCTTGAGGTTAGATCGAGGACTGCATTGCTGATCGGTACATTACTGCGAAGAATGTCGTTAATCGTCGCTCTTACCTCATTGTCAGATATTCCAAAGATGACATGGAGCCCAGGCCCTTCGAGGTCCAGATCGATAACCGCGACTTTCTTACCCAGTCGCGCTAGTGTGACTGCGAGATTTGCGGTGATGGTGCTCTTTCCAGTCCCGCCTTTGAACGATTGTACAGCAAGTATTTTCGCCAATAGAGCTCACAGGGAATAACGCGGATGTTCGACAGTCCTACACCACCGGACTAAAACCGAACGTTACCTGCCGAAGATGACAAGAGTAGCTTGAGTATGGAGGTCTGTGGGACAGACGCGTACACGCGCACCCATCATTATTGCACAGTCGGATGACCGTTTGAACCCTGGTTGCGAAACGTAAAACCCCGGGCGTTGCTGTTAGCATATTCTTGGAAGATGTGACTTGACAACGAGCGTGAAACCGCTAGTTATCAAAGAGTCAGCGTACCTGCGCGTTCCACACGATGTGGCAGAACTTCTCGACATCATGGGAGCGCCCACCGGATCGGTGGAGCTTCGGATAGATGAGAAGGGCTGCGTGCTTGTCTATACTTTCGCGAAACCCCAGAGGGTCAGGGAAGAACCCGATCCTGTCGAGGTTCTCGTTGAAGCATAGTATCCCAACGCCAAGATCCTCCCTTGTGTTTTTTCTCAATCTTACGATTGCAAGCAGCTCTTGTTAGGCTGCCAATGAGATTGGGTCCAGCGAGATTTCTATCGAGCGTCGTTTGGGTTCTAGCCAGCTGGGTAGGGCAAGCTTCTGACCTAGCGATTCTACGGGCTCGTCAACCGCGAATCCAGGTGGCACAGTTGCAAGTTCTAACAGGATTCCGTTGGGTTCTCTGAAGTAGATTGACTTGAAGTATTTCCGATCCATTACTGGTGTAACGTGTACTCCCTGGTCCAGGAGGTATTGTCGCCACTCCTGCTGGGCAACGTCGTCTTTGACGGCGAAGGCGATGTGGTGTACTGTTCCTATGCCCACGCTTCCGTGTGGTGCGGCTGGTGATTCGATGAAAGAGATCATTGATCCTTGTTGACTTGCTTCATGGCCGAAGATGCGTTGGACTGATCCGTGTGATCCTCCACGGTTGTCGCGCAGTTCATCCATGTTCAGTGTCCCGGTGAAGAACCCGTGTGTGCGTGTGGACCCGTGTGTAATTGCGGTAACGTGATGTAGGCCGTGAAGCTTCAGTTCTGAAGGAATCTCGCGATGGTTCGAGGTTTGTTGGGTTGGGTTCTTGGTCTGGTTGCCGAATCCTAGCTGTAGCTCTGATTTCGAAACGTCGGAGTATTCTATTGCGCGTCCGGGGGTCGAGATCTCGAGTATCAAGCCGTCGGGATCTCGGAAGTAGAGGGAGTTGAAGGATCCTCTTTCGAAGGGTCCGAGAACGTCGACCCCGTTTTCCAGCAGCCAGATCTTCCAGCCTGTCAGAGAATTAGTATCGGTTGTAGTGAATGAGAGGTGGTGGACAACTCCCGCGCCCACGTGACCGTATCCTTGGGATTTTCCCCAATCGAAGAATGTTAGTAGTGTACCTGGTTTTCCTTTTTCGTCGCCGAAGTAGAGGTGGTAGGCTGAGGGATCGTCGAAGTTGACTGTTTTCTTGACTAGTCGTAGTCCGAGGGTTTTCGTGTAGAAACTGACGGCTTTGGAGGCGTTCGACGTAATTGCAGTAATATGGTGCAGGCCCAGCGTCTGGAGGTTCATTGTGGGATTCGGTAGGGCGTTGATCAAGTTCGGTTAAGCCTTTCCAAAAGACTGTTGTTGTCGGAGAATCAGAGAATGTGTTATGAATAGACGCGAAGTTGTCATCGCTTGGGTCGATCCAGGTTGCCGAAGAAACCAGGCGCTATCGCGACGAAGATTGTCTGCACGATCGGCCCGGCAACAGACTCGCCAAAGGTCTTGTCACAGCTCATTCAGGCCGGAATGAATGTTGCACGGATCAACTTCTCGCACGGTACGCATGAGCAACATGCTCGTGTTATCAAGAATATTCGAACTCTGAGCGATCGCCTGAAGAAACCGGTTGCGATACTTCAGGATCTACCGGGTCCGAAGCTCCGCGTCGGCAAGCTTGCGAGTGAACCGTTGCGGCTTCAGCGTCTGGACAAGGTTACGCTGACTACCCAGCCGTCGCGGCTCAAGTCGAAGATTCCGGTAGCGTATCCAGATCTGCCGAAGGCTGTGAAGAGGGGCGATACGATTTTTCTCGCTGATGGGACGATTAGGATTCAGGTCTTACGGACTAGACGGGACGAGGTTGAGGGTGTTGTAGTGAATGGGGGTGACCTGACTTCCGGGAAGGGTGTGAATCTTCCAAGGCTCAGGATACGGGTCCCCGCGATCACGAAGGAGGATGCTGAGCACATCAAGTTCGGGTTGGAGAACAGGGTGGACGTTATCGCGGTGTCTTTTGTCCAGAAGGTTGATGATCTCAAGTCTGCGCGAAAAGTTGCGGAGTCTCATGGTCACAAGACCTTTGTTGTCGCAAAGATCGAGAAGCGTGAGGCGGTGGATAATCTCGAGAGTATAGTGAAGGAGGCTGATGGTGTTATGGTTGCGCGTGGGGACTTGGGTGTTGAGGTTGAACTTGCGCTTGTGCCGGTGATTCAGAAGAGGATTATTCACGAGAGTAATCGGTTGGGGAAGCCGGTGATTACGGCGACTCAGATGTTGGAGTCGATGGTTTCCGCGCCAACTCCTACTCGGGCAGAGGTGACGGACGTGGCGAACGCGATTATTGACGGGACGGACGCGGTGATGTTGTCAGAGGAGACTGCAATCGGGAAGTATCCTGTGGAAGCGGTCGAGATTTTGCGGAGGGTGGCGGAGGAGACTGAGAAATATCTGCCGAAGGAGATTTCGGCACAGCGACGGACGTGGTATGAGCATAGCCAGTCTGACGCGATGGCTTTGGGTGCTTGTGAGACGGCGTTGCAGGTGGGGGCTACCGCGATTGTTGCGCCTACTAGGACTGGTAGAACGGCGCGTCTCGTGTCTAAGTATCGTCCTCCTTTGCCGATTGTGGCTTTGACACCTCACCAGGACGTGGCACGGCAGCTCTTGCTCTCGTGGAGGGTTCAGACGCACCTTGTTCCTAGGGAGTTCAACAATAGCGAGGAGATTTTCCGGGAGGCTGAGAAGACGATTGTGAAAGAGAAGCTGGCGAAAAAAGGGGACCGAATAGTGATTATTGCCGGTGATCCTAAGGGTCCGAGTGGGAAGACGGAGATATTGAAGGTCCAGACTGTTGGATAGGCTGGAAACTGGGAAGGCTTTATTGGTGGCCGTGTGCGGGAAACGCTTTTCCCTGCCTGGGTAGACTAGGAAGATGAAGAATCATAGAGCTACTAATCCTGAGATGCAGATGGCGATTAGCTATCTGAAGAAGGCTGGTAGGCAGCACCAGACTCCCTTGTGGATCTCGGTGGCGAGTTTTCTCGGCAAATCGAGGAGAAGCCGGATTGCTCTGAATCTCGGCCAGGTTTCACGGCTGGCTAAGGCGGGGGATGTTATTGTTGTTCCCGGGAAGGTTTTGGGATCTGGTTTCGCGAAGGAGAAGCTGACGATTGCCGCGTTCAAGTTCTCGCCGACAGCGCTTGTCAAGATCCAGAAGGCTGGTGGGCGGTGTCTTCCTTTCTCCCAGCTGGTTGAGGAGAATCCGGAAGGAACGAACGTCCGGCTGATTCGTTAGGGCGATCTTGTTTTCGAAAGATGAAATATAGTCGCTATTGGAAAGGACGTTTCGTTGGGCCGGTAGTCCAGCCTGGTAAACGATCGTAGCGTACAGAACGGACGTCGCCCTCACACGGCGAAGGTCGTGGGTTCAAATCCCTCCCGGCCCACCAGTCTTTCCGTGAATGTTTGATTGACAACTGAAAAACCGAGACTGCAGCTCTCTGAAACTGGTCTTAATGAGATATCGATCATAGCAGACTTTCCATCCGTTGATCCTAGGCAGCTGTTTGATTTTTGGATTGAGCCTGGGTTGCTGAAGAAGTGGTGGCCTCCGGAAGTTGATCTTCAACCGATGGTTGGCGGCAGCTTCCACTTCTCCTGGCCGAAGCAGGAGTGGCATTTGCGTGGCCGGTTCACAGAGTTTGATAGTGGAAGAAGGCTAGGCTTCTCGTGGACTTGGGATCACGATCCCAAGGACACTACCGAGGTAAAGATCTCGTTTGAACCTCTGAAGGGAGGCGGGACGCGAATCTTGCTCTACCACGGAAGTTATGCGCTTACGGAAGAAGGGAAGAAGACTCGCGACGGTCATGTCGAGGGTTGGATGTACTTCCTAGGGAAGCTCCAAGAGCAGGATATTACAGCTAAGAAGTAGGATTCCCGTAGACTGAAGCTGGAAGGGAAGATTATGGAATGAGTTCTCTTGATTCTTTTCTCCTCGACGTTTTGAAAGCGACCGTCGCTTTGTTTGTGATCGTGGATCCTCTGGGTCCGGTCCCGAT
>CAYRXJ010000112.1:0-4020 GCA_964428235.1 uncultured Candidatus Bathyarchaeia archaeon
AAGCTCTTGTGAGTGGATCCAAGCATCATGTCCGCTCCCTCCTTCAGGGGTTGTTGGAACTGGCCTCCACCAATCAGGCCGAGGACATGGGACGCGTCGAATGCGACGTGAGATCCAGCATTGTGACAAATCTCCGCCAGCTCTTTGACTGGGTGTGGGAAGAGGAAGTATGATTGGCCGAATACTACGACTGAAGGCTTCTCGTCCTCGATCAGGACCTTGGCCTTATCGACATCGATGTTCATTCGTTCTGAATCGAATGGGAAGAAGAGATTTTTTACATTGACAAATGGAGGATAACCGCGTTCTCCGAGCCCGTCATAACCGCCGTTGGCGGGACTGACAGTTAGGATGGACCCTCCTGGTTTCGCGAGAGTCGAGACCATTATTGTGTCGGCGATATGACCGGAGAGTGGGCGGAGGCTTGCCCAGTCGGACCCAAAGACCTCGCAAGCTATCTTTTCGCCTAGGGTCTCAAGTTCGTCGATGAATCGTGTTCCTTTGTAGAACCCGTCCCATGCAGTATAGCGGTGGCCCATGTCGCCGCTCAGAAGCTGGCGAACAGTATGACTAGTTACATTCTCCGAAGGAATGAGGTTGAGGCATTCCTCGGCACGCCAGCGTTGATGCTTGTCGAGAATTGTTCTGATCTGTGAAGCATAGGACGTGGAATGTCTACCCGTGTTATGGGTTTAGACTCTGCGCCCGCGTCGACCGCCGGGCCTGCGAGTTCCATCATGCGGGACCGGTGTCACGTCCTCTATTCGACCAATTCGAAAACCATGCCGCGCGAGCATTCTGATCGCTGCCTGTGCTCCGGGTCCTGGTGTGCGGGCACCGTGTCCGCCTGGAGCTCTTACGCGGATGTGTAGAGAGGTGATTCCTTTGTCTTTGGCGGTCTTGGCTGCTGCAGCAGCGGCCTGCATTGCGGCGTATGGTGTTCCTTGTAGTCTGTCGGCTTTGACGTGTTGTCCTCCGGCGCTCCGGGAGATCGTCTCGGCGCCTGTGAGGTCTGTTATGTGGACCATTGTGTTGTTGAAGGAGGAGTAGATGTGGGCGATTCCCCACCTGTCCGCCGGTGCTTTAGCCTTCTCCGCCATGCAGAATTACCTTATTGGCTCGGTTTCGGGTCCACGCGAATTTAAACTCTCCTTGGGTTATTTCATCCCAGATTGAAGTTCGACTTCTGGCTCCTAGACCTCAACCACGAAAGCCACGAAGGAAGATCAGCGATCTGGCTGTGGGGAGTCACTCGCGAGAACAAACGGGTGCTTGTTATTGACGCGAACTTTCGCGCGTATTTCTACCTGCTACCCAAGAAAGGTCAGGATATCGATCAACTCAAAGAGAGGATCAGCCGTGAACCACCTCATCCATCAATCGAAAACGCGAGAGTCGAGAAAAAGAAACGGCTGGGAGAAGAGAGACAAGTCCTCAAGACCTTCTCTAACGATCCCGACACTCTAGAGAAATGTGCCAGGGAATGCGTGAAACAACTTGAAGTTGAAGCGAGCTTTGAGGAAAAAATACGGTATTCGGTAAAGTACCAGAATGAATTCGAGATCCGCCCCTGCCAGTGGTACAGCGTTGAAGGAAAAGAATCCCGGATTGATCCCGAAAAATATCATGTGAACATGGTAATCGAGATCAGCGACCATCCAGTCGCGATTCCGAAAGAAAAACCTCCGAAGCTTAGACTCCTCTCCTTCTCGATTCTCGCCGTTAGCCCAACCGGCTCCCCAGGCGCTCTACGAGACCCTGTCCGACTAGTGGCATGGAAAAACAACGACAGTCGGGCCGATCTCATACAATCCAAGGCGGAGACAGATGAAGAAGTAATCGATGGATTGTCGAGGACCTTCCAGGTTTCTGACCCGGACCTTGTCTTCTCTTTTGGTGCTAACACCTTCGAATGGCCATATCTCATCAAGCGAGCTGCAAAGACAAAGGCAACACTCTCTGTCGGCAGAGACGACGGTCCGGCTCGTCAAAGTCTCTACGGTCACTTCTCGCTGACAGGCCGAGCAAACGTAGACCTACTTGATTTTTCAGGGGATCTTTACGATGTGAAAAACAAAACAGTAGAGAATGTGGCAACGTTTCTGGGAGTCGAAGCCTCTACTCCGACGATAGATGAGACAGAGTTCTATGCGCGCTGGACTGGGAAAGATCGTAATTCTCTATTAGAACAATTGAAAGAGAATACTGTTTCCGTTTTCAATGTCGGAGAGGATGCGTTAGACTATGTCATTCAACTCTCCAACCTGTCTGCTCTTCCACCCGACCAAGTTCTGGCGGGTGCGGCTGGCTTCAGAGTCGAGAGTTACATGATGATGCAAGCCAACCGACGGTGCGGACACATACCCGCGGAAGTAGGACTCAGCATAACTCGGTCCAAGACGGCCACCGGGCTAGCACCGGGCCCGTGGCTCCACAACAATGTTAGCGTTCTGGATTTTTCTGCGATGTACCCGAGTCTCATGGTCAAATACAACATCTCACCGGACACACTAGTCACCGGCCCCGGAGAGGGTGTCTTCAAGGTCCCGGAAGTAGGGCACTATTTCCGAGAGAGTCCGTCTGGATTCTACAAGATTGTCCTGGCCCAGCTGATCGCGAGCCGCCAGGCTGCCAGGAGAGAAGCCGCCAAGACCCCGAAGGGAACTCGCGAGCACAAGATCCTCAAGGCTCGCGAAAAGGCGACGAAGGTGATAACCAACGCGACCTACGGTTACGCCGGGTGGGCAGGTTCTAGGTGGTACTCCCGAGAGGTTGCAGAATCGGCTGCTGCTCTCGGACGCGATACTATCAACAAGTCCATCGAACTGGCAAAGAGTCTCGGATTGAAAGTGCTCTATGGGGACACGGACAGCCTCTTTGTTCAAGCTGAAGAGAAGCTTGTCGACCTCTTCATCAAGGAGATAGAGAAGGGCCTCGGGCTAGAGATCAATCTCGGACAGTTCTACAAGAGAATCCTGTTCACGGAGGCCAAGAAGAAGTACGCTGGTCTCTTGAACGATGGAGAGTTAGATGTGGTTGGGATGGAAGCGGTCAGAGGAGACTGGTCCAATCTTGCCAGAGACGTGCAGAACGAGGTTCTCAAGCTTGCGTTGGAAGACGGTAACCCTGAGAGAGCTAAGTCATATGTGAGAAATCTGACGAAGAATCTTGGATCAGCAAAGGTTCCGAAAGCATCGCTTGTGATTTGGAAGACTCTCACGAAGCGACCTGATGAGTACGAGGTTAATGCTCCCCACGTCGAGGTGGCTAGGAAGATGGGGCGTGAGGGATGGCCTGTTTCAACAGGCGACAAAGTCGGCTTCATCATAACGAAAAAGGCTGGAAAACTGTACCAGAAGGCAGAGCCGCACTTCAAGGTCTCAATGGACCAAGTAGACTATGAGTACTATATCCATAACCAGATCGTCCCCGCAGCGGCGAGGGTCCTGGAAGTCTTTGGGATTGGAGAGGAAAACTTGGTGGGGTCCGGTCGTGGTCGGGTCGGTTTATAATCGTGGGGCCCGGACTGAATGAAGAGAGATCGCTCAGGGTCATGACGCTGACATTGGCGGGCTTCTTTGCGCCGTCTGAAACTCTATCGCCTATGACGAAGCGGATACTCTTTCCTGCGGCAATGTCCAATAGCCTCTGAGTGACCACCCCGTCAAAGAGGACTAGGTGAGCACTCTCGACGCCTGGTATCTTTTCTGCTAGCTCGCTAACTGGCATCCGAGACAGTTCCTTTCCTGCCTCGTCAAATATCACTGCCTCCAGTGTTCCTCGAAGGTCTTTCGCTACATCGAATACTGCGGGCGAGAGACTTGGTCGTGGAATGGGTGGTGCCTCGACGCGGGGCTCGGAGGGACCGTATCCTCTCTCGTAGGGTCGTTCGTAGCGGTCCTGTCTCTCAGGCCTCTCAGGACGCGCGAACTGTGGACGCTCGGCCCTCCCTATGGGTCCCCCGGAATTGATTGGAACGCGTTTGCTTGAACCCTTTATTATCCCCCTTGGGTTAAGTTT
>CAYRXJ010000112.1:4030-5117 GCA_964428235.1 uncultured Candidatus Bathyarchaeia archaeon
CAGCCCCGCTCGATGGGTGGGGAAAGTTGGATTGGAACAGGTTCCCTTGGGGCCTTCATTATCTCCTTGGGGGTAAGCTCCTCTACTTCCTTTCCAAAGGTTGCTCGGGCAACGTAGTCGATCTCCGCGACTTGTTGGAGTTCTTTGAGGATCAGGTCTCCAGCTCGATCTCCGTCGAGGAAGGCGGTGACTTCTTTGTCTTTTGTGAGCTTGATGACCGTGTCAGGGACCTTAGTGCCGTTGAGGGCGATGACGTTCTTGATCCCGACCTTCATGAGGAGAATAACGTCTGCTCGTCCCTCGACGACTATCAGAGAGCCGCTTTCGACCTCTGGACCCGCAGGGAGCTTATCGGGACCATATTCGACGATGTCAACTCCTCGAAGAGATGAGGCGACTTCTTTGACGACTTCCTCTGTGCTGGGCGATGATTCAACAACCCACTTGCGTAGAATGTCCTTTGCCTTTGTTAGTATCGCGTTTCGTTTTTCCTCTCGGACATCCTCGACCTTCTCGAGCGATATCTTCGCCTCGCACGGGCCGATGCGGTCGACGCTCTCGATCGCCGCGGCAATGATCGCCGTGGAAACCTTGTCCAGGCTCGATGGGATTACGATGGATCCTGTTGTCTTGTCGCGTTTGGAATCGAGGTTGATCTCGATTCTTCCGATTCTTCCCGATTTTTGTAGTTCTCTTAGATCAAGATCTGGTCCGAAGAGTCCTTCTGTTTGTCCGAAAACTGCACCGACGACGTCCGGTTTCTCTACTACGCCTTGAACGTCGAAGTGTGCTTTCACTATGTACTTGGTAGTCGTTGCGTACTGAGACGATTCAACCATGAAAGTTTAACCTCCATAACTCATTACCTCTTTTCGAATACTCACTCTTTCTGTTTGTAAGCGGTAAAGCTTGAGAGCGTTAGAGCCCGGAGGCTAGTATTAAAGCCCGTCTCTGGCCTGAGAATACGAGGATTGATAGTTATTTCTAATGAGGTCTCCACGCTCTTCACAATTCTGCCGCACATCACTCTATATGCTCAAAAAAGTCAGCACCAAGGGGCTTTGTAGAGAATCTTCTATTTGCGAAC
>CAYRXJ010000113.1:0-5041 GCA_964428235.1 uncultured Candidatus Bathyarchaeia archaeon
GAGAATCAAGGCCTGGTTCTTTAGCACACCTGTAACGACGCGAGTCGACGGGGAGCTGGTCCAGGGGGCGAAGAAGCTAGACGAGACGTATCTTGACTCTCTCAAGCGTTAGTCATACTCAGACACTGTATTTCTTGGAGTGGTGGGGCCGGTGGGATTTGAACCCACGACATCCGCCGAGGTTCTCGTCTACGGGTATCTTCACGCGCTCCCGAATTTCTTCATCCCATTATCGATAGGTCGGTTTTCTCTTGCATAGATTCTGGAGCCCGTCGTCATCCCTCACTAGGACCCTCGTGAAAGGGTCTGGCTAGACTACGGCCCCGAGCTGCAGTAAAGGCTCGACGCAGCGCCCCACCGAAACGGGGTTGTCGGAAATTCTTGGTATAAAGCTTAGTAGAAAATCAGGCTAGATCCGAATCTAGTCTTCTTCTTTCTGCGCGATGTAAGTTCGTGTTTCGGGCACATACCATCTGGTCGTTTCTCGGAACCGGTGCCAAAAGTCGTGGAATGTTGAGAGATCCCTGGACTCGATCAGGATCATGCCGTTGTACGTTGTTCCCCAAATGTGCGCGTACTCCGCAACTATCGCTAGATCCTTGGAGAGTGTCTTCTTGAATCGCGCCCAGTCCGCAGTGGCCTTCTTCTTGTCAGCTTCCGATAAGGGTCTTACCCGGTAAAAGATGAGAAACGCGAATATCAAGAGTGAATGCTCCTTGTTCGGGCGTTGGACAAGGTCTAGATTAATCTAGTTTTCGGCTTAGCTCGCATGTTCGAACCAGATCGATAATTCGCGATACGTGAGTTACATGTCTCTTTAGTCGCGGACTTCACGAATTCTCCCATGGAGAAGAAAGCCACACTAACTATTGTTGTAGGCGTGTTGAATGAGAAAGGTAGTCGTTTTCACAATCCTTTCCCTAATAATAATCCCGATAGGCATACCTGGACTCTCGATCAATCGTCCCCAACCGCAGTTGGCTGGTCCCTCAGGATCGACTGATTATCCTTGGACAATGTTCCACTACAATCAACTCAGAAGCGGCGCCACGCTCGCCAGTGCGCCCAATTCCGCAAATCAGATGTGGCGTTTTGCAACCGGCTCATTCGTCTACTCGTCTCCCGCGGTGTCTGACGGGCTAGTTTTCGTCGCATCATACGACAACTATGTGTACGCCATTGACGAATATAGCGGTCAACAGAAATGGGCCTTCTACACGGGAAGTGTCATCTTTTCTTCACCCGCAGTCTCCAACGGAATCGTGTATGTCGGTTCTAGAAACGGAGGAATCATGTACGCTCTCAACGAGCAGACAGGATCCGAGATCTGGGGCAGGGGCTACCTCAACTATTTCATCGCCGCGTCCCCAGCAGTTGCTGATGGGAAAGTTTTCTACAGCAGCTGGTGTTCAGCGAGCTGCTTCCAGAACGGACAGTTCGTCGCATTGGACGCAGCGACCGGAGCCGTCGTATGGTCTAATGCAACGTGTCCATCACCTCCCCTCTCTTCAAAGCCTCCCGTGGACAGCGGACTTGTCTTCTTCGGGCTGGACGATGGGTCCGTAAACGCCCTAAACGAAACCACAGGCAAGCAAAGGTGGCGCGTCATCCCTGGTGGAGCCGCAACGTTCAGAAACGCGCCAACGATAGCCTATGGCAGGGTCTACGTCGGGAGCTCAAACAAGTTCTTTGCCCTTGATGAGATGACTGGCACCACTGATTGGTCCTTTAACACCGGAAATTCAAACTCAACTTCTGCTGTCGTTTCGAACGGGATGGTGTATTTCGGGACTGGAAAGGGGAACGTCTACGCGGTGAACGCGACCACTGGTGTTCAGAAATGGGTCGCGACCACAGGCGCTTCCGTCTCGTCTTCTCCGGCACTTTCCCTGGGATCCAACGCACTTCTAGTAGGGTCTAACGATCATTATCTCTACGACTTCAACGTCACATCGGGAGCGAGGCTTTGGAGGTTTGTGACCAGCGCCCCGATATGGTCCTCTCCGGCAGTTGCAGATGGTAGAGTCTTCTTTGGCTCCGATGATTACAACGTGTACGCACTGGGTGTTATTGCGCCCAGACTTCAGGCTACAATATTCCCGGGCACCACCAGCCTGAAACCGGGACAAGTCTCGACTCTTACGATAACTGTCACAAACGGTTCCACTCCTCAAGTCGGAGTCATACTCAGCCTGACATCAACGGCTGGGGGCGGGTTCACCCAGCCGGTAATGGGAAGTCCAGGATTGTACTATTCCAATTTTACAGCTCCACTTGTCAGTTCGACGACTGTGACGACAATTCAGGTTGTGGCGAGTGAGTCTGGATACCTGAATGGTGTTGCACAGACAACGATCACCATCAACCCTTTTCCTCCTCTCACTGTCGTCGCAGCACCAACTCCAACTTCCATTACTCCGGGAGGAGAGATTGTGCTTGCGATCCGTGTAACAAACGGGACCGTTCCCGTAACTGGGGCAACGATATTCCTCTCGTCTTCTGCAGGGGGTAGTTTCTCAACTCCCACTGATGGCGGCAATGGTAACTATAGCGCGGTTTTCAGTACTCCTCTTCAGCCATCAAGCCCGGCGGTCACTGTGCAGGCTTCGAAGGCCGGTTTTGCTTCTGGGCAGGACACTGTTACGGTTACGATCAATGGGATTATTCCGAATCTTACGAATCTCAAGGTCCAGGGCTTCCCGTTCGTCTTTCTTGCAGCGGGCGTCGCTCTCTTGATCCTGATGGTGTTGATCGTGATTGTCTCGAGGCGAAAGAACGAACCGAAGTCGCCCTACTATCGTCCAGTTGAAGAGGTTCCCTCCTACATTTCTGGACCTGTTTTCGGAGAAGGCTTAACTAGCGGATTTCTTCGCTGACTCTTCACGGGGTTGGCGGCCATAGCTGGGAGCTAGGACCCGTTCCCATTCCGAACACGGAAGTGAATCTCCCAGGCGATCCATGTGGTAGTGTGGTGCGAAAGCCCACGCGAAGCTTAGACCGCTGCCAACCTCATTTCATTATCTGGAAACAACCTTGGACAGGTTTTCTTGCTGGATATCTTTCGGATTACTTTGGGCTAGCGCTGTCTATTCTTAGGGATCAACGTTTATAACATTCAGACCCGATAATTGACAATATTCCGTGATCGAATAATTGTTGCCGGTAGTTTTTCACCTGAGCGATATTTTCGGGTCGTTACTCGGCAACCTCGGAACAATTAGCCAACTCTTATTCACCGTTCTTTTCATCGCACTCTTCTTTGGTTTCGGACAGAAACTCCAGATGAGACAGTTCCTCTGGGACATCGACAAGGGTCTTCGAAAACTGGACATGTTTCGGAATTCAGCCAAGGACCTCACTCTAAAAACTGTCAAAGATATCGGAAAGCCCTCAATGGATCCTGCCCCTCAGATCAATGTCCTGATGGAACAGTTTCTCATTTCCCCGGTCGACATGGATCCCGCTGGGATCGTTGGAAAGATTGATCATCTTCTTGATGTTAGGGATGAAAAGTTCAAGGAAGACGTGAAGCGCATAGCTCCGGCTGCTGACTCTTCGCAAGTTATGAACTTGGAGAATCTTGTGGAGGCGTCGTGGGCTCTTAACACAATCTACAGGATTATCCGACACTTCTACCTCATGGGTAAGAAAACCAACAGCATCTTCATCATCATTCAACTGCAAGCTTTGCTTCCTTTGATCATCCAAGAAGCGGAAGCGTATCTTGGCGCCGCGAAAGCGTTCGCAGAGGGTCAACCGATTGGAGACGGGATCGGTCCGCTGGTCGCATCACGATTGATGAAAGACAAGGAGAAACGAAAAGTCGATAACGATGTTGTTGTCGCCGAAACGACTTTGGAAGATCGTCGCCTAATCGCCGTGAATGCGGAGGGTCCTGGCGGAAACGTTGGGAAACCGGGGGACGCCATCAAGACAATAATCGAGGAAAACATCGGCAAAGTCTCAATGGTTGTAATGGTAGACGCCGCCGTGAAATTTGAAGGAGAGACCTCAGGCGAAGTCAGCGAGGGCATTGGTGCGGCAATAGGCGGTGTCGGGACAGAGCGGTACAAGATTGAGCAAGAGGCTACAATGCACAAGATTCCGGTTTATGCTGTTATTGTGAAGCAGAGTATTCAGGAAGCGATTACTCCGATGAAGAAGGAGATTATGGAGGCTGGCGAGAAAGTTATCGACCGGATAAAGACCCTGATTCTGGAAAGGAGCAAGCCGGGCGATACTATAATAGTCGCTGGCATCGGCAACACCATCGGTATCGGTCAATAGAAGGATATTCCGGGTGTCGCAGTCTCAGCCACGTAGTGGCTCATCACTAGTCATAACTATCGTAGCCGCGGTCATGGCTATCGTAGGACTCTCCACAGCAGGTCTAGCGCTTAATGGCAATCTTGACCCGACCCTTCAGATTCTTTTCCTGACCATCTCAGTTGTGGCCTTCACATTCGTAGTTCTCTCGCTAACAAGGATGAGAAGGGGGGTTCGGATAGGACCCTACACTCCATTGAAGGTGATGTCGATTGTCAAGTGCGGCCAGTGTAGTTTCAAGCAGATCAAGAACTTTGTCGCCGGCGATTTTGTGTTCAAGGGGCTAGGAAAGTGCACCCAGTGCACGACAGGGGATCTCAGCATCAACGGAATCTACACCGAAGGCCCACCCAAGAAATAGACCTGTTTTCAGCAAGGAATCGATAGATTCCCAAGAATGGATTACGTTAAACGGTTCGATTCTTCCGGATAACTACTCCACATCGTAAAACCGCCGTGCACTACCCCCCTTTTTCTCGATGACTCGCTGTCTGAACAGGATATTGGGCGAATCTGGCTGATCAAAGTGGGAAACGGGCTTTGATGGGCTCGTGATTTTCACACTTTTCAGTGCGGAGATCCCCCTGAACAGACACCACAATTCCAAAAGCGAGATCAGGGCAGATAATGGGCGATTACTGTCCTCTGGAATCTTGCTCAGGACCCGTTAACTTCATCGTGCAGTGGCCCTTTGGCTCACCGCTGATCAATAAGA
>CAYRXJ010000114.1:0-5009 GCA_964428235.1 uncultured Candidatus Bathyarchaeia archaeon
AAGAGGGTAATCGTTGAAGGGACTCAAGGGACTTTTCTAAGCCCCTATCATGGCACGTATCCCTACGTTACATCCAAAGACACCACTGCCTCCGCGGCCTGTGCAGACGTAGGTGTTGGTCCAACCCAAGTTGACGAGGTAGTAGTCATTTTCAAAGCATACGTGACTCGAGTCGGAGAGGGCCCGCTGGAAGGCCAGCTCGAACGCGAAGAAGTAGCGCGACGCGGCTGGACCGAATTCGGAACAGTCACAGGCCGTGAACGAAGAGCAGCCCCCTTCGATTTCAAACTGGCAAGGAGAGCAATTCAACTCAATGGAGCAACGCAAATCGCGCTCACAAAACTTGACGTGCTCTATCCCAGCGCCAAAGGCGTTCGAAAGTTCGAGGATCTCGAGGGAGAGGCTCGAGAATTCGTCTTGAGAATTGAGAGAGAAATTCAAGTGCCCGTTACCCTGATAGGAACTGGGCCAGCAGAAACGGACATCATAGACAGACGCCGGACGAGCGCAGCGATGACAGTTCAGCCAGTTATGGAACCGAAAAAGCTCAGCCGAATTGGTTCTAGGCGATAGAGGACTTTTCACATTAATGATCTTGAGGGGCCGACGAAGGTTTCAATTTTGCAAACCACGCCCTTACCTCCAGGTTTGGAGCGGCTCGAGATAATGCTCTAATGACGATGAACGGTACGACAGTCGCAAGAGCCGTCTGAAGGATGTTATAGACTGCAAGTCCACCCAGATAGAAGCTCAGGAACGAGCTCGCAAACGCTGTGTTCGGCGCAAATACAAGGATCAAAAGAACATAGTTAATGGGGGTCAGGACGATTGCGCGTAGCACCGCTCCGCTGCCCACCATTATCCCGTATCCAATATTGAATCCTCCCGCTCTCTTCAGAATACCCGAATACAAGCTGAATCCCAGCCACATTCCGACAAGCATGCTGATTACGCTGAAAAGTTTCAGAAGAGGTCCGAATATTGGCGACGCGGTCGGCAGAAAGTTGAGAACCACATAATGAACAATCGCCGTGAACAATCCCACAACGGGGCCGAATAGCAGAAAGGCAAGAACATCGACAATTTCAGCAAGATCAATTGTGAGAAATGTGAACCCGGGTACCGGATACGGAATCTGAACAAGAAATGTGATTGCAGCGGCTAGAGCTCCAAAAACAGCGGCTCCCGTGAGTGATGTTGTCCTCGAGATGTTTCTCGTAGCGGTCATTGCAGCTCGTAAAAAGAGCTACTCATAAAAGAGTTTCTACTCGATAATGAGTAATGAGGCGGCACCTATCTCATTGTTCTTGCGAGAGGTTGAAGCGGTGGAATCTCCCTGAGACATTTCGCCGATAGGGTTGATCCCTGAGGATCTTTCTTCAAGAGTGCTTTGAGATCGTCTGGCGTATCAACGTCAAATGATAGACGTGAATTCGAAATCGAGTATACAGCAACTCCGGCTTTTTGGGCAGCTCGAAGATGATTGCTGTAACTCCATCTTCCGTATGCGGTCGCGATAATTTCCGGGGGTTCTCGAATCATGACATTGGTCCCACCTTTTAGCGATGGTGCAAGAATGACTTTCTCGGGAGATGTTCCTTCTACGAGAAGCTCCTTCAAGTTTCGGGGTTCGATCAGTGGGATATCAGCCAACAAAACAGTTACCGACGATGCCTTTTCGAGTTTCGCGAGATGTGTTGCTTGTTTGATTCCAGCGTTGAGCCCATGACTCTCTTGATGAACAAACGACGCGTCCGAGAGGTCGGCCTCCGTTCCAACATTTCGATCGGGGGAAACAACTAGCACCTTCGCGAACAGATCAGAGTCGGAGACTGCAGTCAACACATCAGTTAGCATTGCAAGAATGAGTTTCTTCTTGTCGTTTTGAGCCAATGCTTGAGATAACCTGCTCTTGCTCTCGAGGAGTCCCTTTACAGGAATTATCGCGTAGTCTCTTGTCAAAGAGTCTCCGCCAGTTTCAACGTTTCTTGCGCGAGTAGAATCTTCGCTTCAGGTGAGTCCATGATAGTCCGGGTTGACGCAACTTTCATTCCAAGACTGTTGATCTTGGGTCCGAGAGCCCTGTCAACTTCGTCAATGACAAATCCTCGCAGGAGCCCTTTGTACAGCTGAGCGACTCCCAGAGGAGAAACCTCTAGGCGCAAATGGCTCATGATACGGTCGAGAGGTCCCTTTATCGACTTTCCACCAACTATTGGACTGATTCCAAGAATCCGGCCCTTTGTCTTTGCCATCGCGTTGCTTATTCCCGGGATTGCCATCATCGGGCCAATGCTGAGAATCGGATTGCTTGGGCAGAGGATGATGGCATCCGACTTCTCAATGGCGTCTGTAACTCCGGGCGCTGGAAGCGCCACGCTCGCCCCTTCATAGCTGACATCCTCGACATTGTCCTCGAACTTTCTCTTCACAAAATACTCCTGAAAATCCAGCAAGCCTGCAGAAGTCTTGATCTTGGTAGCTATTGCCTGGTCGCTCATCGGCAAGATCTTGACCTTCACACTTAGAAACGATCGGATTTTCTCCGTCAGTTCAGTCATGCTGAATCCTTGTTGGAGAAAGGCTGTTCTAAGTAGGTGGGTGGCGAAGTCTCGGTCCCCGATACGGAACCAAGTTTCCGCGGAGTATTTTTCCAGCTGAGCCATGCAGTTGTAAGTGTCACCCTCGATTCCGTAGCCCTTCTCCTTGTCGACTATTCCCGCGAGTGTATACGTCACAATATCGAGATCGGGGCTGATGTGGACACCGAGATAGTCAAGATCATCGCCTGTGTTGACAATCGCTGTAATCTTCTCCGCAGGATAAACTCGGACAAGGCCATCAAGGAAGCGTGCGGCTCCCACTCCGCCGGCGAGACAGACTACTGACCGGAGCATATGGAAGCGCCTGCGAAAGGGCTTGCGCCGGTCCGTCCTCTAGTTAAAGCCTAGCTCTTCTTCGACCGGGATCTATCTAGAATGTGATGCGATTGGCGGAGTTTGTCGACAGCTGTCCGTAGAGCTGTGTACCCCTCGAGCGATGACTTGCCTCGAAGCGATGTTGCTGTTCGAAGAAGACCGTGAGATTCTTTGACCAGCCCGACCGGATCGGCGTTCCTCTTCCTGACGGGTGGAGCCGGGTCATCATCCTCAAGACCATATGTCAGTGAGTACAGCATGCTGCTGAACTCAGCCGCTTCCTCGGCCATCCAGACTTTCTTCCACGAATCTGGATCACTCTTGTTGAGACTTTCAGTCGCAATGTCGAGTTTCGTTTTGGCCTCCTCCAAAGCCTGTCCGGTTTTTCCTTCTAGTAATTGCTGTTCTTCAGCAGCATCCATAGCAGCAGACCTATCGTCGATTATTCTACAGTAACACTCTTCGCGAGATTTCGTGGATAGTCTGGATCATGTCCTAAGACCACGGACATGTAGTAGGCCAAGAGTTGAAGCGGGACGACGTAGACAACCGGTGTTGCCAATGCGGGTAGAGATTCCGGTATCTCTATTGCATCGTCGCATAGATTCCTGAGTTCCTCGTCTCCCTCTTCTATGATTGCGATGATCCGAGCACCTCGGGCCTTCATCTCCATGATGTTGCCGATGATCTTCTTTCTAGTCTCGTCTTTGGGGGCAACGAAAACGACTGGAAAGCCATCTTCGACTAGTGCGATGAATCCGTGTTTGCTCTCGCCAGCAGGATATGCAATGGCCGGAATGTAGCTCAATTCCAGCAGTTTCAATCGGCCTTCAAGTGAAGTTGGAACGTTGATCCCTCTACCCAGGAAGGCGATGCTTGAGGCGCCACTGCAACTTTCTGCGATCTTCTTTACAGCCTCGACCTTGGTAGTCAACACGTTCTGGATCAAGGCGGGGGTCTGATGAAGCGCTTCCTCCAGCGCGCCGATTTCTCTCGAAGACACAATGCCCTTCTTCCTACCAATCGCGATTGCAAGTCTCAACAGGATTGTGACCTGGGAAGTGAACGCCTTGGTCGAGGCCACTCCAATTTCTGGCCCAGCGTTTTGTCCGATGTAAACGTCGGACAACCGCATCAGCGTCGAGCCCAATACGTTCGTAATGCTTACAATCGAAGCTCCCTTTGCCTTTGCGTCCCGGACGGCATTGAGAGTGTCCATGGTTTCACCGGACTGGCTGACGGCCAAGATTGCCGTCTTCTTATCGACAAGATCCAGAGCTTCTTCAGCAAATTCCGAGGCAATTACTGTCCGCACATTCATTCCGGCGAGTTTCATCAGAGCCAGCGAGCCAACGAGCCCAGCGTGATAGGAAGTCCCGCAGGCAACGATGATCACTTTGTCGGCTGACATCAGTTTGCTCGACAAAAGATCATAGTAGATCTCAGCTGTCCTCATTGCGTCTCTTATCGTGTGAACTTGCTCGTGGATCTCTTTGAGCATAAAGTGCTTGAAGCCTTGTTTCTTGGCGGCTTCTGGGTCCCAGGTAATTGTGATGGGATCTCTCTTTATCGGTTCCCCGTTCTGGGTCTTGAGAATCTTGATTCCGGTCGGGTCGAGAACCGCCATCTCTCCTTCGTCGAGAATCAGGGCCTTCTTGGTTAGTGGGAGGAATGCGGCGATGTCACTCGCGCAATAGTATTCTCCGTCCCCAAGACCGAGTACGAGAGGGCTTTCCTGGCGCGCGCACAAGATTGTCTTTGGCTGTTCTAAGCTAGTAAGAACCAGCGAATATGCTCCCTCGAGCCTGTTGACCGTTTTTCTAAAAGCATCTTCGAGACTCAACCCCTGTTTGAGATATTCCTCGACCATGTGAGGAACGATCTCGGTATCAGTTCTAGAAACGAACTTGTGATCTTTCGCCTCAAGTTCTCGCTTAAGGTCAAGATAGTTTTCGATTATGCCGTTGTGAACGACCGCGATCCGATCCTTGCAATCAACTAGTGGATGGCTGTTTTCTTTGACGGGCCTGCCATGCGTTGCCCATCGAGTATGACCAACCCCTACGGCTCCCGGGAGATCATCAAGGTTGT
>CAYRXJ010000115.1:0-5006 GCA_964428235.1 uncultured Candidatus Bathyarchaeia archaeon
CTTTCGGGAACAACATCCAACCGGTCTAGTAATCTTCGCCGGAATGATCCCACAGAACGGTATCGGGAGCGAGAAAATGGAGATCTACACACTCATACCGCCCGAACCGATAGTTGTAGGATTCTACCGTTGTGACGCACGGTTCCACGTCGAACCACTTCTCGCCCTCGTAATCGAAAAGGACACATACGGAATAATCGTAATCGACGGAACAGAGGCAGTGGTCGCCTCCCTCAAAGGACGCCGGGTCGAGATCCTCAAGTCGTTCACTTCCGGTACGCCCGGAAAGAGCCGCGCTGGTGGGCAGTCCGCCCGTCGGTTTGAGCGTATACGCGAACAAGTTACTGTCGAGTATTACAAGAGAGTGGGACAGCACTTCAACGAGATGATGCTTGCAATACCCGACCTCAAAGGAATAATCGTCGGCGGGCCAGGACCAACGAAATACGTTTGGACTGAGGGAGAATATCTCCAGTACACTCTGAAGAAGAAAGTTCTATCGATCGTTGATACTAGCTACACAAGCGAGGCGGGCGTCGAAGAGGTCGTCGAGAAGAGCGGCGATATCTTCAAAGGCGTAAGGTACAAAGAAGAAAAACAGCTTGTTCAGAAATTCCTCTACGAACTAGGACACGAAACAGGCAAGGGAGCATACGGAGAAATACAGGTTCAGAAATATCTCGAAAAGGGCATCGTCGACACCCTCCTTATCTCGGAGAAACTCGAAGGCCAGCGGCTCCTCCTAAAGTGCAAGAACTGCGGCAACATGGAAGAGTTCCGCGGGACAAGGTACGAAGCCCACGCTGTAAAAACCGAGCTCTCGACCCGACCCTGCAAGAACTGCGGCAAACCAAACCTCGAAATCATCGAAGACGGCGACATCATTGACAGCTTCCTAGACTACGCGGAGAAAAGCGCCAGCAAAGTCGAAGTCATCTCGGAAGAAACCGAAGAAGGCCGGATGCTCCGAGACGCGTTTGGCAAAGTCGCCGCAATCCTCCGATACCCAGCAAGCTAGCCCCCCGGGGGACCCTCTCGTGACTAAAGCGAAGGCGATCTTCTTCGACCTAGGGGAGACTCTAGTCACCCAGAATATTGAGGACAATATGGTCACAATTGGAGCGCTCGAAAAAATCTCCAAACTACTACCAATCCGCAAGACTTCCTCCCAACTGTTCTCGATGTACCAGATAGGCTACCAGATCAACCAGACCTTCCGGTCTACCCATCACGTCGAGATCCCAATTCAGAGCTGGATGATACAACTGTTGAGAAGAGCGCTTAGACATGAACCAAGCGAGAGTCTCGTCGAAGAAGCCATACAGATCGTCGTCGCTGCCAGAGCGAGAAACGCAAAGATACTCCACCGTGCTCAATCAATCTTGGAAAAGCTCTCAAGACAGAAGAGGCAGCTGGGAGTAATCTCCAATATCTCCTCACACAATCTCGCGGTTGAAATTCTACGCGAGGTTGGTCTTCTAGGCTACTTTGATACAATCGTAACCTCTGCTCAGACTGGAATCCGAAAACCTGACTTGGGAATCTTTCTCTTCGCGCTCAAACAGTTCGACCTAGATCCAAGAGAAGCCGCAATCGTAGGAGACTCTGAGAGACATGACGTGTGGGGAGGAACGATCACGGGGATGAAGACGGTTCTCCTCTCCAGGAAACATGTTGCGAATAGCCTTGCCGATTACCAGTTTCCCAGTTTAGAAAAAGCTTCTCGAACGTTGATGTCCCTATAGATAGAATGCAAGAAGCATTCCCGCGACTCCCAAGAGAAGAGAGAATGGAAGTCCCGGAAACATCTCGTATCTCGATAATGCTTTGAAGCCAAGAAACGATCCAGCGAGTATCCCAACAGAAGTAGCGAGAAAATCGATGATTCCACCGAAGTAGACTAGAGCAGTAGTTGCTAACAGCGAGTAGAAGACCATGTCTCCCATCCCAATCGTCAAGTCCCCATAGCTGAAGACGGCACCGGGTAGATCGCCTTCGCCGATTGATTTTGCCAGCGCTCCAACGGGCCCCCGAAACACCGCGATGATGTCATAGACCACAAGTGCTCCAACTAGAACTAGAGCAGTAAGAGGTCCTATTGAGAACCCGAGAAATATCCCGGTCAACGCGCTAACGAGAGTAACTCCGATCAGCTGGAATTTCTTCTTCTTTCCAAAGATCGTGAGCGAGATCGCTGCTGTCACCCCGAGAGATGTCCCTAGAAGAATGATCGTTGCGAGGGGATCAGATGGAGCACTTTGATCAATTAGGAATATCGAGGTCGCGTACCAGAAAGCCACTGCGAACGACACGATTACCAGTGCGGCCCGGATGAGAGATCGGATGAAGCTCATTCTCCCCCTCTTCACCATCAAGACCATCAGGCTCGCGCTCGCACCTAGGGCAAGCACGAAAATGAGCGCGTTAGCGCCTGCAGAACCGAAGTCATTACCCGGAAACGGTGTAACCTGGGCCGGTGGAATGAGCTGGCTGGAGGCAGCTATCCGATAACCCAGAAACCCAGTAACCGACAAACTCAGAGCAACAGGAAAAAGATGATGTAGACGCGGCTCGAATCCACGCTGTTCTTCCTTAGCCATAGAGACCTAGATCTCGACAACGTCGCCTGTCTTAGGAGCCGTAGCGTCCAAGCCCTGCTCTTTGGAGGCCCATTCTGCAAGCTTCTTACAATTCCCTTCTGCCCCATGAACAATGAACACCTTCGTCTTCTTATCGAGATCAGAGAGAGTCTGTTCAAGCTCTCTTCTACCTCCATGGGAAGAGAAGTCGAATCTTTCTATTCTCGCGTCGACCGGACGCGCCTTGCCGTGAATGACGAATTTCTTCCGTTCCAACAAGATCCTGCCCGGGCTTCCCGGAACCTGGAAGCTGACCATGAACACGGCATTCTGCTTCTTAGCCGCAACATTCTCCATGTAGAAAACCGAGGCTCCACCCTTCAACATCCCCGCAGGAGAGATTATCACTCCCGCGGTCTTTGCGGCCTTTCTACGATCGTTCCAGCCGTCCACCCAGTGAGCCATCTTGCTGGCTCTCGAAAAAACCGATGAGTCCCGGAGAGATGCGGGATGTTTCAGAAGCATCTCCATCGCGTCTAACGCCATACCATCCACGAAGACCGGATGCTCGAAATGATAAGCCGAAAGGACCGATAGGAGCTCCTGGGATCTACCGACGCCGAATGCCGGCACGAGAACTGTACCTCCCCCTTCAACCACCTCTGTAACCTTTTCTACGAATTCTTTTTCGAGCCCATCTCTAACAGGATGATCTTCACTGGCGTATGTTCCCTCGATGATAATTGCATCGATATCCTTGTACGCTTTGTCCGCACCATCCACCAGTCGAGTAGCTTGGCGGTTGAAGTCCCCGGTGTAGAGAAGACGCTTCCCGCCAGAACTGACTATCGCCTGAGCACTACCTGGAATATGACCGGCGTTGACTAGAGTAAGGTTAGAATCTCCAACATCGACTGACTGCCGATACTGCAAGTCTCTCTGGTGTTTCAGCATTGTCTGAAGATCCATGAACTCGTATGGAGCGTAGTATCCGCTGAGCTTGAGAAAATCCTTGATGATCAAGCTCGACAACGTGAATGTCGGCTGGACGCCGTACAAAGGAACCCCTCCGTGGATGTAGAATATCGGAGCGGACCCGACATGGTCCAGGTGAGCGTGGGTCAGCACGATCGCCTCCACCTCCTTTGGAGGAATGTGCATTGGGAACCCGACGTGATGGTTGACCATAACCCCGTAGTCTAGAACGAGATATTTTTCGCCGACACTGACAGCGAAAGCCGACCTGCCAACTTCCTGGCAGGCGCCCAAGAACCTAATCTTCATCCGTTCACCGTGGAAGCACGAAGTGAATTATCGAGAGGAATTCTAAACCACTCTACAATTCGGAAGTACAGAGAACAGTACAATAATAGGATTAGCTTAACTTGAGCTTGACCACCGGCCAGATAGCCGAACGATCTGTTTTTGCGATGAGATTTTTAGGGACGAAACTCCAGACCAGTATGATCAAAGCCAGCAGGGATTCTTATGCCAGTAAAACTTCTCGTAGATTCGAAGAACCTCAAGGGATCGACACTCATAACCGGCTTCCATGGCGTCGGTCAAACAGGATACATTGCAACATCCTACATGATACACGCTCTGAAAGCGGAGAGAGTAGGTTTTGTCCAAGTCGCAAATCCACCGCCATGGGTCGGAACCGCAGACGGCGGTCTCGTGACCCCCTTCGAAGTCTATCGTCGGAACAAGACAGTCCTCGTTAAACTCGAATTCTCTCCCCACAGAACTGAGGAAGCTGAGTTCGCGAAAGTTCTTGCGAACTGGGCTGTGAACAACAAGTTCAAAGACGCTATCCTCATTGGCGGCTTGGATTCCTCGTTTAGGAACAACAATGACGACTTTTGTGTCGTTCCAACAGGCGCATATATCGACCGTGCCAAAGTCTTCAAAGCGCCGATTCTCGAGCCGGGCCTCCTAGTCTATGGACCTCTGGCAGTCATGCTCAGCGAGTTCGAGATCCACGACTTTCCAGCCGTAGCAGTCTTGCCATATGCCGAACCTGCTCGAGCAGATCCCGCAGCAGCAGCACTCGCGATAAGACAGATCTCTAGAGCTTACAGCTTCAAGGTCAACCTGAAAGAGCTATTGAAAGATGCAAAACTCATAGAACGAGAATACGATCACAAGGCCAAACTCACAAAGTCTCACGAGCGATTGTACGCTTAGTTCAAGCCCTGAACAATCGACCGGGCGAGACGATCGGGTTTCGAACTATTCAGGCTTGTTCGAATCACCCTCAGATCCCAAGTCTTCTTTCGGAAGACCGCTTCCAGCGCTTTCCCGTAGTTTCCTTCAGAAACGAGGAAGACTTGTCGAGGTCTTAGTCGATTGACTGTGGATACAACCTCCCTAGCACGTCGATCGTGAATTGCGGGAATGTGACTATCATGGCTCTCAGTTTGCGCG
>CAYRXJ010000116.1:0-4996 GCA_964428235.1 uncultured Candidatus Bathyarchaeia archaeon
CAGGAGGGCCCTCATCCAGATCCCGTAGGATTTCATGACGACGCTGCCCCACATCCGATTCTCCTTCTCATCCAGCATCTTCCCACGAGGACTCTCCTCCAACCGATCCAGCAACACGCCAATGAAACGCTCAATACTAGCCAAGAAACGAGCCGGCGCCTCACCATTATCCCTCCCGCTTTCCATTTACTCCGATCTCACCTGTATTCTTGCGGGCCTCGATGCGTCAACTCCCGTACGCTGGAAAAAACGCCCCAAAACAAACGCTACCCACGCCTACCCTATACTAGAATATAGTCACAGGCTCAATGTATAGACGACATCGAACCGAAAGTATTCCAACAAAGCCTGCGGGATGCGATATACGGTATGCCTTTGTAACGGGATCCTATCGTTCTGTTAGGGATCTGGGGTTGGGTGTTCCAAGGTGAGCGATAAGTTCCAGGTCACAATTCCCAAGGATGTTCGTGAGAAGTTAGGGCTGAGGGTTGGCGAAGAGGTTATCGTGGAGACTGGTACTGGAGGCCGGATAGTCATGAAGCGTTTCTCGACGCTAAGAAATCCAATGAACGTCCTGGTTGGGAAGAAGCCTTACCCGCGTCACGTGCCTATAGAAGAGCTCGAAGAGAACCTGGAAACCGGGTAGCAATTCTAGAAACCCAATGCCTAGGTCTACTAAGAATCTGATCTCTAGTCTCAGGCAGCAGAGGGTTCTGTCAGGTTAGCGGTTGGTTTCTTAGACTGTTAATGTATCGAAGAATCGAGGGTGTTCAGTCTGAATCGTGTGTGGACTCTTGGAGTAAACTTGGGACCTGAAGTTCAAGTTCAACGTCCTTGGATGCTTCCCTTATCGAAACCAAAATTCGTTCCTTCAAGCGAGTAGCATGGAAGTTCGCGTAGGGTTTCTCCTTGTTCAAACTGATACTATCTGCTTTGCCTTGAGTCAGGTACTTGATGGCGTCATGGACCGGAAGGGAATATTTTGCCTCAAAAGTTCGGAGAGAGTCGTAGACATAGCTCTCTGTGGCATATTCCGTGTTTCTCTCTGATCGTCTTAGGGAGATTTTGGATAGTCGTTGCATCTGCTACGCCTTAGCCTTCTCGGAAACCTTCTTCTCTATTTCGGTCAATTGCTCCTTGATCTCCGTTATTCTTTGGCTTATCGTTCTCAGCTCATCTTTGATTTCTGTCACTTTTGCTCCTATTTTCTCAAAGTCTTCTCTTAATAGTTTGACAGCCCTACCGCTAGCTTGGAACACTTTATCGGACAATTTTCTCTCTCTTACCCCTGAGGACGCGAGCAAAATGGATTATCAGGTTATAAGACTGAGAGAAGCAAAACTTAGTGAAAGTGAAACAACCAAAAAATTACACTCGGACCAAAAAAGTGAAGTCATTGAAGCTGATTGAAGAGGCTTGGAGGGACATTGAACAGGGCAGATATCGTTCAATGTCAAAGCAGTCATTCCTCAATGAGCGCAAAGAATGATAGAGATCAAGCGAATAGTCTATACCCAAAAGTTTGAGCGTGATGTAAAGAAGACTCGGGACAATCCTCTAAAGGAAAGAGTCAAGGATCAGGTTAGAGCGATCGCTGAGACCCCGGAAGCAAGGACTAGCATCACGTCCTACCTGAGAGTCCAACTAACATTATCTTATTTCGGCTGCCTTCACGAATTCAAGCAGTACTGGTCGGATCCCCAATGGGTCTGGATCGAATTCTTACTTTAGAACGGTGCAGTCTCTCTCGCCTGAGAAGTCCTGGTCGAATGTCAGCAGTCTTTCGCCTATCGTCCTTGCGGCGGCAAGTGTCAATCCGTCGATCAATCCAAAGTTCGCGTATCCTTTCTTTCGCCGCTCCGCCTTGATCTTCGACCCTTCTAGGCAGATTTCCTCGTCGACGGAAATGATGCTGGCAAATTTCTTCACTGCCTCAGTCGTTTCTCGCGCAGAGAACCTGTTCGAGATACACCAGTCTGACAGTTCCGCCAGCTGGATCACCAGAACGTAGAGATGTTCTGAGCCTATGTTTGCTTCTATGAGTTTGAACTTGTCTGAGGCGGCCGGGTGTTTCATAATTTCGATGATGGCGCTAGTATCGATGAGCAATCAATATCTGTCCCTTTTTTCCCTCTTGAACTGTTCAGCTTTTCTGTGGATGCCGGCGATTGCCCTGATCGCAGAGTCACGGTTGGGAAGCGGAATTGCGAGCGAGAGTTTGACTATGTCTCCCTCCTTTGCCCCTGCCTCTTTCAGCAATTCTTTCGGAATAATCACGGCCATCGAGTTGCCTACTCTTCTGACCCGTCCAGTCAACACCTTCGACATAGTCATTGTTATTACGTAATAACTATATAAGGACGACTAGCCGCGGGAACAATCAGCCACAAGCCTTCACCGACTTTGTTATCTGATTCACGTATGCCCTCGTCCGAGGTAACGTTCCAATGCGATGTTCCTTGCGGACCGGTTGCGCGAACGATTCGTCTAAATATCTGGTATTACATGTATTACCTTATGGCGAAGGAAGTTCTTACGGTGAGGGACGTGGATGAGGATTTGTGGAGGAGGTTTAGAGCCAAGACTGAGGAGGAGGGTCTCAGGACCGGTCAGGCCCTGAGCGAAGCCTTGGGTATCTGGATTAGGGAGAAGGAGAGAAGGGTGAAGAGTCCTGATCCGCGCGCTTTCCTTAGGGTCAGGGGTTTCATAAAACCGGGAAAGCATGTCAGATGGAGTGAAGAGGTTGACAAGGTCCTGTACGGTGCAGAGGAATGATCTTTCTTGATTCAAGTTTCCTTGTCGCTTTCGAGGTTGACGGCGACTCCAACCACGATAGAGCCGTGGAGATAATGGGGGATGTCGTCAGGTCAGCTTATGGTCCTCCCGTCATTTCTGACTACGTCTTCGATGAGACTACTACTGTGACCTTGGTGCGGACGGGAGATCTTCGGAAGGCAACTCTGGTGGGTGAAGCTATGCTCAAGGCCTTTCGCATGTTGAGGGTTGAGGAAGAGGTCTTTCACAGGGCTTGGCAAATGTTCAGACGCCAAAAGAGAACCAGGTACAGCTTCACAGATTCCACCACGCTTGAACTGTTGCAGAGGAACAGCATCAGAAACATCGCGACCTTCGACAAGGAGTTCCAGAGCACCGGGGATTTGGTTGTCGTAGGGGCCTGAGGCAAAAGGCCGGTCTTGGAAAAACGCACCTCTAGCCAAGCCATACTGATTGTTCAGCAGTCTTTAGATCCCCCAACGAGTTCGCAATCTTGCCATCACGATGCCCAGTCCAAAGACAAGCTTGGACGCTGACCAAAGAGAATTCCGCGTGAAGACAAGCCCATAAACAAGGAAGACCAGCCCCCCCGGCTCCGCTGAAGAATTTTTTTTTCTCCGGTTTCTCTGACATTCACAATCTCCGTGTCTCGGATCTTGTTCGGGTCATTCTCTCCGGTCAGGCCTCTCATCCGCCTTACCGGTGTTCTCCGGGATCTGCCGTGATAGTTTCCGGAACCTCTCCTCCAGTCCCCGGTCCCGTCTCTCCATGACGAGTGCTTTCATCCAGAGACTGTAGGATTTCATCACGACATTTCCGTACAGCCGACTCTCTTTCGCGTCCATCAGCTTACCATGCGGGCTTTCGAGTCGGTCCTGCAGTTGGCTGATGAACCGTTCAATACTAGCTAACAACCGCGTCTGCGGACCACTACCCTCTTTCTCGCCATCCATTTTTCTCCGATCACTCCCTTGTTTCTTCAAGGGCCCCAAGTGCGTCAACTCCCGTACGCTGGAAGCAATGCCCCAGAACGTACCTGGCTCGCGCCTCGAGTCCCTATTGACAGGACAGAGTCACAGTTCTATGGTATATGCGATACATAACCAACTTTGCAAAAGCAAAGTTCAGGTGCCAAGACATCACACATATCTGAAGTGGACTCCGAAAATCCGGAAAGCTATCCGCTGAATCTTCGGGGATGCTTATAGCCGGTTTTTCCTGGTTAGCTCCAGTGTTAGGGTCCTTGACCAGGCCGTTGGTTCTGCCGGTGGCTGCAAGCCTCTCTCTACCGATTATCGCGATCGGGGGATTTGTCTTGAACGAAATAATCCCTCTTACCGGCACTATTGGAAATGTGATTGTCTTCTTCTGGGTTCTCGCCATGTTTCCAGGTTTCTATGAATTGATGATGGGATTCACTATCATCTGGGGGGCTCGGTCACCCTCCGTTGCCCTGGTGAAGAATATCATGAAAATAGGCTTCGGTATATTCGGCGCAGGGTTTGGCGTGATGATTCTTGTTACCGCGTTGGACAGAGGATTTTCCATCCTCATCCTACCTTTCGACGTGGTTAATCGATTAAGCGAGACAACATTCCTGACGTTCGCCGTCATAGGCGGGATCTGTTCATACTTCATCTGGACCAGATGGTCATCCGTCAACCAAGAAACCCTTTGCGTCAAATTCCGGGCAAAGATAACTCGGCGAGACCTAGTCTACGCGTCCGCTTTAGCGGGACTGATGGCGAGCTTCATTCTCCTTGTTTTTCTCCCAGCTGCCACTGTGGCAATATTCATCCCGGCCTCAGCAACTCTCGTGCTCCTCACTCTCATAGGCAATGGTGCTAAGCCGGTTCCTGTCGAGGCCAAACCTGTCACGGAAAAGTTTGAGTGGCAAGATGTCGGGCGTGATGAGAGGCTCTCAATCGCTCGAGAAGTAAGCGATCGCATCGTTCGCGACTACCCTCGGCGGGTTCACGCAGTCTACGTGCCCAAAGATGACCCTGCCATCGCTGACACTCCTAAACGAAACGTTCGCCTAAGCGTCGTCGTCCGGGATGGTATGAGACTCCAAGATCGGAGTTACTTGTACAAGGGCTTGTTCGTCCAGATCTATTACTGGCAGGAGATCGGTATTCTTGGCCATGCGCGGACCCTTGACAAGTAATGGCCATGGTACACCGACCATTACAGGCGCCGAACCGTGCTATTCGAGAAAAAG
>CAYRXJ010000117.1:0-3645 GCA_964428235.1 uncultured Candidatus Bathyarchaeia archaeon
CGCCGGGATGAACGAGGGGGGAAACGTCTAGGGGGAGCAGCTGAAAGAGCTTGAGGTCTGGTCGAACGGTCTCCTCACCAGACGGCTGATTAGGAGCGGACTGGTCAAGCAGGTCGCCTCTGAGGAGATGAAGTCGGTAATGAAATCAGATCATGGCGAGTACTCTGTCGCAATCGATCCTCTGGATGGGTCTTCGAATATCAAAACGAACAACCTAATCGGGACGATTGTAGGGATTTACCATGACAAGCAATTGCCGGCTCGCGGCAGGGATCTGCTGTGCGCGCTCTATTTTCTTTATGGGCCCTATGTTCAGGCTGTTATTGGGATCAAGAACGGTGTTTACCTTGCTGCTCCTGCTGGAAGAGGGACTGGAGCCTCGAGATTTCTCTCCAATGGCGAGCCGCATCGTCTCCCCGCCAATGGGTCTGTCTATGGTATTGGCGGGTCGAGGGACAAGTGGACCCTACGTGTTAGAGAATTCGCCGAGATCTTGGAGAAGCGGAAGTTGAAGTTTCGTTACGGGGGATCATTTGTTGGTGACTATAACCAGATGTTGTATGGCGGAGGATTCTTTGCTTATCCAGAACTTCTCGACGCGCCTGACGGGAAATATCGGTTACAATTCGAGTCAATACCCGTGGGTTATATCACCGAGCGGGCTGGAGGCAAGGCTAGCACCGGGAAAGAAAGCATTCTCGATGTTGAGCCGACAAGTATCTCGCAAAGAGTGCCAACATATTTGGGGAATAAAGAGTTGGTCACAGAATTCGAAGGACTCGTTAGTCGATTAGGATAGTGAATTCTAATTAGAACTTCTCGGATGCTTGCGATCATTGTTAATTTCAAGACCTACATTGAGGCTACTGGAAGGAGGGCAGTGGAGCTTGCGAAGATCGCTGACGAGGTCTCTAGAGATAGCGGCGTGAGGATCGCCGTGGCGCCACAGTTCACCGACTTGAAGACGGTTGTTGAAGCGGTTGAGATCCCAGTATTCAGTCAACATATTGACTCAATCAAGACAGGAGCTCACACTGGCCACGTATTGCCAGAGGCTGTCAAAGCGGCTGGTGCATATGGGACAATACTCAACCACTCAGAGAGACGGATCAAGATCTCGGAGATCGAGGAGGCGCTCTCGCTCTCTAGAGAGGTAGACATTTCCACACTGGTCTGCACAGACACGCCTGGGGTTAGTGCGGCTGTTGCTTCTCTGGGTCCTGATATGATCGCGATCGAGCCTCCGGACTTGATAGGCACGGGGGTTGCCGTCTCGAAGGCGCGCCCAGAGTTGATCACCTCAGCCATCAAGAGGATCCGATCCGTAAACAAGACGGTAGAGATTCTTTGCGGGGCCGGTGTGAGCACTGCCGAGGATGTGGGGAAGGCATTCGAGCTGGGAACTCGCGGCGTGTTAGTGTCAAGCAGTATTGTGAAGAGCTCAGATCCGGGAGCCTTGTTAGAGAACATGACGGACGAAGTCCTCCGGTCAAAGTAAGATTTCTCAATGGTCAGTGGCTAAATACAAGCCGACGCAAAGTCTCCGGTTGCACCACATGGTCTCTATGAAGAACCTCGTCGGGCTTCAGATTCTCTCCTACGGGTCCGCTCTATCGACATACGTCTTGATCGTCATCGGAGGCTACGTTGTTTTCAACCCCGGGTCGGGGCTGGCCTGTGGAAGTTCTGGTGCGGATTCATGGCCGCTCTGTAATGGCCAAGTTGTTCCCACTCTATCCGGACCGGTTTTGGTCGAATGGACTCACCGATTGTTTGCTGTTGTTGTGAGCCTCTTTGTCCTGGGCACTGCGGTTGTTGCTTGGACCAGGTTCAGAGAGGAATCCAGCATTGTCAGATTCTCAACGGCCGCGTTCCTCGTTCTTATTGTGCAGGTCTTGCTGGGAATGGTGACTGTGAGGACAGAACTTAATCCACTTGTAAGCACCGCTCATCTCGCGGTTGCCTCGGCATTATTCGCGACTGTCATTCTGAACGCGATGGCAGTGCGACGGCTCGCGGGCTTGTCCCGGAAAATTATCAGCTAGCGCGCGATCGTTCAGTATTACAGTCAGTGCATAATGCTTTAAACACGAGAAATCGGGACCGGGAAAAAGACCAGGACCCGATAAGATGGCGTTCTCAAACACAGAGGTCGTTTTCAACAATCTCTTCGGGCTCTTCACCTATCTTGCCATCCTAGTAGCAGTAATCGTGTTCGCTCTAATGGCCTTCCTGATCATCAAATATCGTGAAACAAAAGGGTCTCAGGATCCCGAGGATACTCCAAGGCTCGGACGAATTCCGATGGTGAGAGGACATGGGAGAAATGTCCTGATCACTGTATCACTATCGACAGTCCTGTTGTTAATCCTGATAGTTGGGTCTTTTGCGGCCGTCGACACGTTGCTCACTCCTCCGAACGGCACTTGGTGCTACGGAGTGGTGTCAGGCTACGGGGCGCAATCTCCTCTGAACCCTGATTGCCCGAGAATTGAGGTTACAGGGCATCAGTTTTACTGGGTATTCAACTATCCCGGACACTCTCTGCCAACGAAGTACGTGTTCCGCCTGCCAGTCAACCAGACCGTTGTCCTTGACGTGACCAGCGCGGACGTGTTCCATGACTTTGGGATCATCCCATTCAAGATCAAGACTGATGCTATTCCGGGCAGGATCAATACTATTTGGTTCGAGCCATACCAGACAGGCAACTATCTGATCCAGTGCTTCGAACTCTGCGGCTCGGGTCACTACTACATGAACGCGACCCTGACTGTAATGACCCAGTCCGCTTTTCAGTCCTGGTACAATTCAACAGCGTAGGTGGAAACAATGGCTCAAGAAATCCTGCCATCTCGAATCAGCAGATGGCTGTTTACAACGAACCACAAGGAGATTGGGATTCTCTACGTTGTCACCTCGTTATTCTTCTTCGTCGCCGCAGGGCTCCTCGCACTCAGCGTGCGATCGCAGCTTTCCGTTCCGGACAATCATCTGCTGACAGCTGACCTCTACAACCAGTTTGTCACTGTTCACGGGCTTCTGATGGTTTTCTGGGTCCTCTCTCCCTTCGCCTTCGGATTCGCGAACTACATCATACCGCTCCAGATTGGTGCGAGAGATCTGGCTTTCCCAAGACTCAACGCGATGAGCTACTGGTTCTACCTAGTCAGCGGAGTCACAATGATCATGAGTTTCTTCTTCGGTGGAGCTCCAGATCTGGGCTGGACGCTCTATTCTCCCCAGACCGCCTTCCAATTTGCTCCCTCGATCGGCTTGAGTGTCGGGGCGGCGGGGCTCATTTTGATTGTGGCCTCATTCACGATGAGCTCGGTGAACTTCCTCGTGACCATGTTCAAGATGCGCGCTCCCGGCATGAAACTCAAACACATGCCTGTTTTCCCGTGGGCGATACTTGTCACGATCTTCATGATGCTCTACGCATTTCCATCATTTCTCGCTGCTCTACTGTTGCTTTACGTCGACAGAGCCTTCGGAACATTCTACTTCTCCTCAATACAAGGAGGAGCTTTGCTCTGGGACAATGTCTTCTGGGTCTTCGGCCATCCCGAAGTCTACCTCGTGCTGTTTCCGGTGTTAGGATCCTTCGCTGACACTGTCTCCACCTGTCCCCGCTGACCACCC
>CAYRXJ010000117.1:3655-4946 GCA_964428235.1 uncultured Candidatus Bathyarchaeia archaeon
CCCCAAAGTTCTAGCTCGGTTTTTTTCCGCGATAAGGAGTCTTGCTTAAAGACTTTCCTACTTTTACGGCCCGACCATCCAACGAAAGCAAGTACATTATCGGCTCGATGATCGCCGCCGCTCTGATCAGTTTCATAGTTTGGGGGCATCACATGTTCGTCACTGGTATCGGAATTACTTCCACCAAACTGTACACCGTTACCACGATCGCGGTGTCTCTTCCGTTTGACGTGATGGTTATCGCGATGATCGAGACGCTGTTCAAGGCAAGGGTACGTCTAAAGGCGTCTGCTCTCTTCGTCCTTGGGGCAGTAGCACTTTTCGTGATCGGTGGAATTACGGGAGTATACCTCGCGTCCGTCGCGCTGGATCATGCTCTCCGTGGCACCTACTTTGTGGTCGCTCACTTTCACTACATCATGGTCGGGGCCAGTATCATGGGACTCATCGGGGGTCTCTACTACTGGTTCCCGAAAATGACGGGCCGAATGTACAACGAGGGCCTGGCGAAAATCCACTTCGTCATATCGTTCATCGGATTCAACATCCTCTACTTCCCGATGTTCCTTCTTCTGGACATGCCTCGGAGAGTTGCAACCTATGCGCCAGACACCGGTTGGGGCACTCTGAACATGCTAGCCACACTCGGAGGATTCATTTTCGGCGGGGCACAAATTCTTCTCTTCGTAAACTTGGCTCTAAGCTGGCGTCGTGGATCGATATCGGGTCCGAACCCTTGGGAGGCCTGGACCCTTGAATGGTCGCTTCCATCTCCCCCTCCGGTTCATGATTTCGACACGATTCCAACTATCGCGGAGGACGGGACATACCACTTTGGCAACTCTGCAGGACTTCCGAATGGATCGGGGCATCCGAACGGATCGAAGATCGGGAATGGCGTTTCTCACTCACATATGGAGGGAATGAGTCCTTGGCCAATCGTTGTTGCGTTTGCTGCTTTCATCTTCTTCCTTGGCATCACTATCGGACAGCCGAGCAACCCGACGACTCCTGTGACCTTCGTTCCCTTTTGGCCACTGGTGTTAGATGGGACTATTCTCGGAGTCATCGCGTTGTACGGTTACAGCAAGGAACGATTTACGGTTCACGAAGAAGATAACGTTGAGGCTTGGCCCTTCAGAGAAGTTCCAAACGTAAAACTTGGAATCTGGACCTTCCTCGGCGCCGAAGTAATATTCTTCGGAGTACTGATCGGAGCATACTTCTTTGTCAGAACAAACTCCCCCACCTGGCCTGCAGTCGGGTCCCTGTTCGAAGTGCGTAGCGGATT